>JAGSGK010000265.1 GCA_023955215.1 Paracoccaceae bacterium | reverse complement strand
TCGGAGGGCAGCGCTCTATCCAGCTGAGCTACGGGTGCTTGGGGCGCGGTATAGGGGGTTCTGGGGTGTGGTTCAATTGGGTATTTGCGCTGGTTTGGAAAAAACTCGCAATTGTTAGCCCGCGTGGGGTTTGCGGTTGTCGGCCACTTCTTGCGCGAGTTCCAGAGTGTGTGTCGCAAGGTTGGCGAGGGCGGTTTCGGTTTCTTCGGCGTTTTGTGCTTCGAGCGCGTCGGCGATTTTTGTGTGTAGATCAACGATTTTCTCGCGTTTTCGCGCTGTAAACGTGATCATGTTCATGAGGGGTTCGATGGCTTCTACTGCGCCAGCGAGTTGGTAGGACATCACTGGGTTTTGGGCGCTGTCGACCAGTGCGCGGTGGAATGCAACGTCAGAGGCGCAGAAACTTTCGTCTGTGAGGCCTGGTTGGCCTTGGCGGTGAATTTCGGCGCGCATGGCTGCGAGTTGATCGGGCGTGCGACGCTGTGCGGCGAGCGGGATGCAAGCGCGTTCCAGCGCAAAGCGGGCTTCGCAGGCGGTTTCAAAGCTGACGGCGTTCATGGACAACAGCAGCGTGGAAGTGGTGATTTGCTGGCCGTAGGCGTCTTCAAAGCTGAGTTTGTTCACAAATGCGCCCCCCGTTGCACCGCGTTGGGTGCGGATCAGGTTTTGCGCGGCGAGGCGTTTGAGGGCTTCGCGTACTGTAGGACGGGAGACGTCGAATTGATCGCAAAGTTCGGATTCAGAGGGCAGGCGTTGGTTCACGATCAATTGGCCGTTCACGATGCTGTCGCGGATGGCGGTTGCGATCTGGGCTGAAAGCTCTTTGGCTTGGTCGAGTTCGTATTTCATTTGCAGCCCCAGAATTAAATGTAAGACAATTGACGATTTTAATTGTCTGACAATTAAATCTCGCTTAGTCATATCACAAGAATCCTGTTCGTAAAGGCTGCCTCTTGTCCGTTCTTGCCCATCATTCTGTTCGCACGACCCTGTGGCTCGCATTTTTTGCGGCTATCGTTGTGGCGTGGTGGATGATGTATTCCATGGCGGGGCAGATGGGGCTGAACTGGTACGGTGCGCGGGTTGGCATGATGGATATGGCGGGAATGCCGCCGATGAACAGCCTGCAAATGCTGGTGCCGATGTGGGCGATTATGATGATCGCGATGATGGGGCCGACCTTTGTGCATACGATGACCACGTATGAGGCGCTGATGCGGTCTGCCAATGGCACGTGGGCTGGGTTGATCGGTGTTGTTGCTGGGTATTTCATTGTTTGGGTTCTGTTTGGTGCGGGTATTGCGCTGGTGCAGGCGGGGCTGATGCGGCTCGGTTGGCTCGATATGTTTGGGCAATCCACGGGGTTGTGGGCCACGGCGGCGCTGTTGATTGTGGTGGGCTGGTTTCAGTTCACGTGGATCAAAGAGGTATGCCACGGGGTGTGTCATGCGCCGATGCAGTATTTTCTGGGCAACTGGCGCACGGGTGGCCTTGGTGGGCTGCGCATGGGGCTGGGCCTTGGGGCGTTCTGTGTGGTGTGTTGCTGGGGGTACATGGCGCTGGGGTTTGTTGGCGGGTCCATGAACCTGTTGTGGATGGGGCTGGCGACAGTTCTGATGGTGTTTGAGAAGCTGCCACAGGTGGCGCATTACGTTATGCGCCCTGTGGGGGTGTTGTTGATCGTTGCGGGGCTGGCGGTTGCTGGTTGTGCTGGTGGGGTTTGGTGAAGATGGCAAACTCTGTTAAGCTATTGATAATAATTGCGATCATAGCGGTGCCCGCCTTGCTTTATCTTACAGGAAATGCAGACGATCATGGTTTCAAGATAGCTCTCTACTATGTGGTTCTAGGTGGGCTAGCAATTTACACTTATCGAAATAAACTGAAGGGAGGCCCTAAAAATGGCTGAGAAGAAAACTAAGGCTGCGGCTGATCGTATTGAGGTTATGAACAAGCTCGATCAACGCATGACGCCAACGCGGCGTCGTAAGGAAGCGACGAATTGGAGCATTAAGGGAGAGCTGTTTTTGAACTGTTCTTGCGAAGTGTTCTGCCCGTGTGTTGTATCATTGGGTAAGCACCAGCCGACCGAAGGGTACTGTCATGCTTGGATGGCTATTCGTATTGATGAGGGCCACTTTGAGGGTGAAGACCTAAGCGGGCTGAATGTTGGCTTGCTGGCGGATATTCCGGGTAAGATGGCAGAGGGCGACTGGAAGGTTGCCGCGTATATCAGTGAAGAAGCCACGCAAAAGGCCTATGACGGGTTGCTGAAGATTTTCAGTGGTGCGGCTGGCGGGACAACGGGTTTGTTCACGATGCTGGTGTCCACGATCATTCATGCAGAGCGCACCAAGGTTGAGATCGAAACCAATGGGCGTCGTCGCTCCATCAATATCGGTAAAAAGATCAATGGTGAGATCGAAACTATCGGAGGTGCGAACCCTGATGAGGCTGTTGTGATCTCGAACTCTCGCTATTGGATGGGTCCAGACATTATCGCGGCTGTTGGCCTGCGGAGCCGTGTGCGTGATCACGGTCGCAACTGGGATTTCGGTGGCAAGTCTGCCGAGATTTGCCCGATTGAGTGGTCTGGTCCTTAAGCCAAACTGGGAGAGGTAGGCTCATGTCTGTAACACCTGATTGGGTGCGCATGATGGCGCAGTATAATGCTTGGCAGAACGGGTGGATGATCCCTGCGGCCAGTGGATTGTCTGTGGATGCGCGCCAACTTGATCGCGGGGCGTTCTTTGGGTCGATTCACGGCACGCTAAGCCATCTTTTGTGGGGTGACAGTCTGTGGATGGGCCGTTTTGACGGGGGCGATGCGCCTGACGCGCCGATTGAAGCAGGCACGCAGAACTTTCCGGATTGGGATGGGTATGTTGCGGCACGCGGGGCGATGGATCAGCGGATTACGCGCTGGGCTGCGTCCTTGGGTGACGGCGACGTGCTCGGGGAGTTAACATTTTGGTCAGGTACAAAACAGGCCGATTTGGTGGTCCCCAAGGCCAAGGTGTTTACCCACTTCTTTAATCATCAGACCCATCACAGGGGTCAAGTCCACGGTATGTTGACGGGCGCAGGTGTAACCACCCCAGATACCGATCTTTTATTTATGGAGTAACGGGATGGCTTTATTGTCACCTTCGCGTCGTCTGCGGCGCACACCTTTTTCTGACGGCGTAGAGGCCGCTGGGGTAAAGGCCTACACGATTTACAATCACATGTTGTTGCCAACTGTGTTTCGGTCTGTCCAAGAGGATTATCATCATCTGAAATCTGCGGTGCAGATATGGGATGTGTCGTGCGAGCGCCAAGTCGAGCTGCGCGGCCCTGATGCGGGTCGTCTGATGCAGATGCTAACGCCGCGTGATCTGCGCAAGATGCAGGTAGGCCAGTGTTTTTATGTGCCTATCGTGGATGAAACGGGGGGCATGTTGAATGACCCTGTCGCGGTAAAGGTAACAGAGGATCGCTGGTGGATTTCGATTGCTGATAGCGACCTGCTGTACTGGGTCAAAGCGATTGCCCATGGCTGGCGGCTCGATGTGTTGGTGGATGAGCCTGATATTTCACCGCTGGGGATACAGGGGCCAAAGGCAGAAGAGCTGATGGCGCGTGTGTTTGGCGACAGTATCAAGGGCGTTGGCTTCTTTCGCTTTGGCTGGTTCGAGTTTCAAGGACGTGATCTGCTGATTGCGCGGTCTGGCTATTCCAAGCAGGGCGGGTTCGAGATTTACGTAGAGGGCAGTGATATCGGCATGCCGTTGTGGAACGCGCTGATGGAGGCGGGCAAGGATCTGGATGTGCATGCAGGCTGTCCGAACCTGATTGAACGCATTGAGGGCGGATTGCTGTCGTACGGCAATGACATGACCGATGATAACACGCCGCACGAATGTGGGTTGGGTCGGTTCTGTGATACGCAAACGGCCATTGGCTGTATTGGGCGCGATGCGTTGCTGCGGGTGGCCAAGGAAGGCCCGATCCAGCAAGTGCGCGCCATTGCCATTGACGGGGATGCCGTTCCTGCCTGTGATCGGTGGTGGCCGATACTGGCAAAGGGCAAAAAGGTCGGGCAGGTGACGTCGGCTGCGTGGTCGCCTGATTTCAACACAAACGTTTCGATTGGCATGGTGCGTATGACCCATTGGGACGAAGGGTCGGAACTGGACGTTGTGACGCCGGGCGGGGCGCACGCCGCAACGGTTTGGGAAACCTTCTGGACATAATTACTGGCTTGGCCTGTCGTTACAGTGTCGAGCTGTGGAGTTCCGACGTCAGCCTTTGTTGATTTCGGAGCCGACGGCACTGGTAGGGGCTCCCCTAAACCGAATGA
>JAGSGK010000182.1 GCA_023955215.1 Paracoccaceae bacterium | reverse complement strand
GTCCTGCTGTGCCGATGGCAGAACGCTGGAAGGCGCTAGGAAACACGTGGCCGGTTCTCATGATCTTTGGCTTGGTTGTCGGTGGTATTTACGCAGGTTGGTTTACACCTACTGAGGGGGCTGCAATTGGCGCGGCGGGCACGGGTATTGTTGCCATGCTGTCTGGAAACCTGAAATGGCCTGCCTTCAAAGTCGCGTTGTTAGAAACGGGTAAAACCACCGCGATGATCTTTTTCATCGTGTTGGGCGCTAGTTTTTATAATGGCTTTCTTGCGCTGTCCGGTGTGCCGCAAATCATGGCCGACTACGTGTTGGCCCAAGGGTTTAGCCCTTGGTTTGTATTGATCATCATCCTGACATTCTACTTGGTCTTTGGATGTGTGATGGACAGTCTGTCTATGATCCTGCTGACGGTCCCGATCTTCTTTCCCGTCATCTCGGCGATGGACTTCGGCCTTAGCCCAGAACACGTTGCGATCTGGTTTGGTATCTTGGTTCTGATTGTGGTTGAGGTGGGGCTGATTACGCCGCCCGTTGGAATGAACCTATTCATCATCAATGCCATGGACCGCGAAACCAAGATCACAGAGACCTACAAAGCGGTCATGTTCTTTGTTGGATCAGACATTGTGCGGGTTGCGATTTTGGTCGCTTTCCCAGCAATCACACTGTTCCTTATCCCCTAAAGGTGCGACAAGTTGATGCAGTAAACTGCACAACCTAAGGGTCAAAGTTGCGCTATTGCGCGCATGGTGCAGGGTAAAGTCAATACATTGCCTTGGGAGGGGATAATGGCCAACGCAGCACTCTACTTTGTAGATCGCCACGTACACGAAGGACGCGGGGACAAGGTTGCCTTTCGCGAATATCCGAATGGACGTGCGCTAAGCTATGGCATGTTGGCGGCCACCTCTGACAAGATTGCTGGTGCATTTTCCCAAGCGGGGATCGCGCGCGAAGAACGCGCTGCGATGTTGGTTTTAGACTGTATCGAATTCCCTCAAATCTTTTGGGGTGCGATCAAAGCAGGCGTGGTTCCTGTCCCGCTTAACACCCTTTTGGCGGCTCCTGTTTATGACGCGATTTTGCGCGACAGCCGTGCATCGATCCTGTTCATTTCGGACGCGTTATACGCGACGGTGAAACCCGTCTTGGCTGACAACCCCTACTTGCGCCAGGTCGTAGTGGTCGGTGACGCGCCCGCCGGAACAACGTCCATTGAAGCCTTCACAACAGGTGCGAGACCATGTGCGGCGGTTGAAGCCAGCGATGACGAGACCGCGTTTTGGTTGTACTCATCCGGTTCAACAGGCCTGCCCAAAGGCGTGCACCACATTCATTCCAGTATGCAGGCAACGGCGGATACCTACGGTGCGCATGTCTTAAAGATCAAAGAGGACGATGTCGTCTATTCAGCAGCCAAGTTTTTCTTCGCTTATGGCTTGGGCAATGAGATGAGTTTCCCAATGTCGGTCGGGGCCACGGCGGTTCTGTTTGCTGGGCGGCCAACCCCTGATGTTGTGGTTGATATCCTGAACACACAATCCCCAACCGTCTTTTGCGGGGTGCCTACGCTTTATGCGGCGATGCTGGCCTACATGGATGCCAACGGCGCGGCCAAAGCCCCATTGCACCGCTGCATTTCAGCGGGGGAGGCATTGCCCGAAGATGTTGGGCAACGCTGGGCCAAGATGATTGGCGTGGATATTTTAGACGGTGTCGGCTCAACCGAGATGCTGCACATCTTTCTAAGCAACGCGGACGATGATGTTGTTTATGGCACCTCCGGCAGGGCTGTACCGGGCTATGAAATGCGACTTGTGGATGATGCGGGCAATGATGTGCCACGCGGCGAAGTGGGCGAATTGGTTGTGAATGGTGCCTCTGCGGCCAGCGGCTATTGGAACCAACGGGAAAAGACACGCGCGACATTTGCAGGCGTCTGGACACACACGGGCGACAAATATGAACAGCGCCCGGACGGGCGGTATGTCTACTGTGGTCGCACCGATGATATGTTCAAAGTGTCTGGCATTTGGGTCTCTCCGTTTGAGGTTGAGTCTGCCTTGATCGCACACCCCGCTATTCTTGAGGCTGCGGTGGTGGCGGCCCGTGATCCCGGAGGGTTGGAAAAGCCCAAGGCGTTTGTTGTCCTGAATGAGGGTGTGAATGACGATGGGTTGGCCGAGAAGTTAAAAGAACACGTCAAAGATAAGATCGGTAAATGGAAATACCCGCGCTGGATCGAGTGCGTCGATGAGTTGCCAAAGACGGCAACCGGTAAAATTCAACGTTTCAAATTAAGAGGGCCAGACGCATGACCGCAGCATGGAATAACACACCAGCGCAAACACTGAATGTCGGGGATGCGACGCTTGAATACGCTTGTTTTGGCTCTGCGCCCAGCGATGCGCCAACACTCGTTTTGCTGCACGAAGGATTGGGCTGCACGGAACTGTGGCGCGATTTCCCACAGCAGCTTGCCGATCAAACAGGCCTTGGCGTCGTGGCATATTCACGTGCAGGCTATGGGCGGTCTTCAACGGTTAAGTTGCCCCGTTCGCTGGATTACATGACGGATGAGGCAACAGATGTCCTTGGGGGCGTGATGACAGAACTGGGCGTCACTCAGGCCATCCTGTTAGGGCACAGTGATGGCGCAACGATTGCGGCGATCTATGCGGGCAGTGTTTCGGATCAACGCGTGCGTGGCTTGGTCCTGATGGCCCCACATTTCTTCGCCGAAGCATCAGGTATCGCGACCATCAAAGAGACCTTGGCACAGTATCAAAACGGTGATTTGAAATCGAAACTGTCAAAATATCACGATGATCCTGACGTCGCATTCCACGGTTGGTACGACAGCTGGACCCATCCTGATTTCGCCAAATGGACGGTCGCAGATACCATCGACCACTGGCGCATTCCTGTGCTGGCCATTCAAGGGTCAAGCGATCCTTATGGCACTATGGCCCAAATTTCAGAGATTGATGAACGCATCTATTCACCTCTCGAGACGCTGATCCTTGAGGGGTGTGGCCACGCGCCCTATCTTGAGCAACCGGACCAAACAACAGCGGCGATCGCTGAATTCTGCGCAACGCTGGTCCGTTTGGAACAGGCAGAGGTTTTGCTTGAGTCTGCCTGACGCCCTTCGCCCCAGCCACGCCTATGTGCCGGGACAAAATGCACGCCATCCTGAGGATTGGTTTGATCACATCAAATCCAGCGTCATGCCTGATGTCGCGGTTCAAGACACACAGGCATGGCAGATTGGATTGGCCTATCTGCACGCGGGTTATTTCTGGGAATGTCATGAGGTTCTGGAAGCGGTGTGGTTGTCGCTACCTGACCCATCAGCTGAGCGCGACATGACCCAAGCGATCATTCAATTGGCCAATGCACGCCTTAAGGTCAAAATGAACCGTCCCAAAGCAACTCTTCGGCTGTGCGATATCGTTGATGAATTGCTGCGATCTCACAGCGGTTCGATTCTGGGAATTCCTGTTGAGGACGTAACGCGCTGGACAAGTGAGCTGCGTATTCAGTCCGAATAGGCACTAAATTGCACTTTTTGATCAATTTACGCATCATGATGCATATCACTCTCCCGATCTGAATGCTTTTGCGTACTATCATTCTAAATTGACGGGCCACCGCCGCGCGCCGTTGAAGGAGAATGACATGACTAAGATTATCAATTTTCAAACGGATCCCTCCCAATACAAACACTGGAAGGTCGAATATGACGGCGCGGTCGCCAATCTGTTCATGGACGTCGATGAAGATGGTGGTTTGTTCGATGGCTATCAGCTGAAACTGAATTCATATGACCTTGGCGTTGATATCGAATTGGCGGACGTGGTGCAGCGGATGCGCTTTGAACACCCCGAAGTCAAAGTCGTGGTGATGCAATCAGCCAAGGACAAGGTGTTCTGCGCTGGCGCAAATATTCGGATGCTGGGCGGCGCGGCGCACAGCCACAAAGTGAATTTTTGTAAATTCACGAACGAGACACGCAACACCTATGAGGCGGCATTGGCCGACAGTGCGCAGAACTATATCTGTGCAGTCAAAGGGGCCTGTGCAGGTGGGGGATATGAACTGGCGTTGGCGTGCAATCACATCATGCTGACAGACGACAGTGCGTCATCGGTGTCTTTGCCTGAGGTGCCATTGTTGGCGGTTCTTCCGGGAACAGGGGGCCTGACGCGTGTTACGGACAAACGCAAAGTGCGCCGTGATTTGGCCGATGTGTTCTGCTCTGTTGAGGAGGGCGTTAAAGGCAAACGCGCGCTCACGTGGCGTTTGGTGGATGAGGTTATTCCAAACTCCAAATTCGACGAAGCGGTTGTTGCACGTGCCCAAGAGATGGCAGCAAATTCAGCCAAAGCTGATGTGGCCAAAGGGATCAACCTAACGCCATTGACCCGCGAAATTTCAGAAGACGCCGTAATCTATTCCACGGTTGAAGTTACGTTGGATCGCGCGGGCCGTCGTTCCACAATCTTGATCAAAGGGCCAACAGATGCGGCCCCTGCCGATATGGCTGCGTTTGAGGCGATGGGCGACCAGTCATGGATGCTGCGCTGTGCGCGTGAATTGGATGACGCGATCTTGCACCTTCGTTTGAACGAGATGGAATTGGGTTTGATGGAGTTTCAAACCCAAGGCGACCCTGAATTGGTGATCGCGCATGAGGCCTTGATGCTGAATAATCCAGATCACTGGTTGTCCAATGAGGTGCTGAAATATTGGAAGCGCGTTTTGAAACGCGTCGACATGACATCGCGCAGCTTGGTCGCCACCGTTGAGCATGGCAGCTGTTTTGCCGGTCCATTGGCTGAACTGCTGTGGTCCGTCGATCGCAGCTATATGATGCTTGAGGAATTTGATGGCGACAATCGCCCGATGGCAAGTTTGACGTTAAGTGCGGGTAACTTTGGCACTTATCCAATGGGCAATGATCTGACCCGTTTGCAAACCCGGTTCCTTGGCACGCCAGAGGATGTCGACACTGCGCACACGCGGATTGGTGAAGCCCTTGAGGCAGGGGATGCCGAAGAGTTGGGTCTTGTCACTTACGCTTATGATGACATCGATTGGGAAGACGAAGTGCGCCTGTTCATGGAAGAGCGCGCCAGCTTTAGCCCCGATGCGATGACGGGCATGGAAGCCAACCTGCGCTTTGCGGGGCCCGAGACAATGGAAACACGCATCTTTGGGCGTCTGACTGCATGGCAAAACTGGATCTTTCAGCGCCCGAACGCGGTTGGCGAAGAAGGTGCATTGCAGCGCTACGGCACGGGTGTGCGCGGCAAATACAATATGGAGCGTGTTTAATTTTTGATCGCGTGGGGCAACGCCCCCGTGCAGTGAAATGTTTCGGCCATGGGAAACCAAATGGCCTTTTAGGAGATGAAGATGGACTTGATCAACGTAAGCTACGACAGCCAAATCCCTAACAACGTGGGCCTAAGCAGTGACAAGAAAGTGCTTAAGGCGCTTGAGAAATGGCACCCCGGTTATATCAACTGGTGGAACGATCTGATCCCGCAAAATTTCCAAGACAGCATGGTCTATTTGCGCACTGCGGTTTCTGTTGATCCCAAGGGCTGGGCCAAATTCGACTACGTCAAAATGCCAGACTATCGTTGGGGTATCTTGCTGGCCCCCGCGGTTGAGGGGCGTACCATTCCGATGGGCGAACACTTGGGCGAACCTGCGTGGCAGGAGGTGCCGGGCGAATACCGCAACATGCTCAAACGTTTGATCGTGATCCAAGGCGACACAGAACCGGGATCAGTTGAACAACAACGTTTCCTCGGTCTGACTGCGCCGTCCCTTTATGACATGCGTAATCTGTTTCAGGTGAACGTGGAAGAAGGCCGTCACCTTTGGGCGATGGTGTATCTGCTGCAAAAGTATTTCGGCAAAGATGGCCGTGAAGAAGCGGATGACATGTTGGTGCGTTCATCAGGGTCTGATGACTCCCCGCGTATGTTGGGCGCGTTTAACGAGGAAACGCCAGATTGGCTGTCCTTCTTCATGTTCACATACTTCACCGATCGTGACGGAAAAATGCAGCTGGAATCATTGGCGCAGTCCGGCTTTGATCCGCTATCACGCACTGTGCGCTTCATGCTGACCGAAGAAGCCCACCACATGTTCGTGGGCGAAACGGGTGTTGGTCGCACTATCCAAGCAACCTTGGATG
>JAGSGK010000079.1 GCA_023955215.1 Paracoccaceae bacterium | reverse complement strand
TGCTGCGCGAAGGGGCTTAGCCACGCTCCATCATCTGCAAATCACCGCTTGCCTCATATTGTGCCTGTTGTGTGTTTAATGCCTGTTGTGCCTGCCTAAGCCAGAGTGGGCTGGCTGCCCTTGATAATCGTTGTGCCTGTTGTTGAGTATAGTGCTCATCCAATGCGTGATCTGTGAGGTAATAGGACTGTTCTACAGCCCAACTGAGCTCGTCCAAGATAGTATTACTGCCCATGCGCCAGTACTCGTGCGTCACGTAGCTGGCCACTGCGGCGTGATCCTGCACTGGTATGATCCAGTTCTTAGCCAGTGGCGCTGTTTGAGCATGGTGCTGCGCCCACACAGCGTTGAGTAAACAGCACATGCTTTGTGTGTCGTGCAGTGCGCTCTTCATCACAAAGTGAACATGGAAGTTCTCGCTGTCTGAGCCTTCGTGGGCAAAACACCATCGTGGTACGCGCATGTTCTGACGCTCAGCAGCTTTGCCAAACATCACTCGGTCCATTTTGTTCCAGTAGCTGCGCAGAAGCTTGTGTGCACTGCCACGCCCAATGGTTCGGCCGTTCACAAACTTGAGCGTGCCAAACACATTCCAGTCTTGTGCCATCAGATGCTGCACCAATGCCTGCCGTTCTTGTTTGCGCTGTTCAAATGTCATTGCGGTTCTCCGCATGTATTTATCAACGCAACAAGAAAACACTACAGAAACGGCAGACGAGTAATAATTGTCCGCACAAACACCCCGCAAACACCAGAGACTGCCGCAATCGAGATAAATACCAGTGCACACAACGTATTGGAGACAGCACATGAGCATAAGACTATTAGAACACATGCGGGACGAATTGATCCTCACAGGCATTGTGCAGAACACACCAGAGTTTTGTCGCAGCTGGCTGGGACGCAGCGAGGGCTATATCCGTGTGCTGCGTTATCACCAGATTGAACCAAGTGTAGAGACACTGACAATCTGTTCCAACAAGCTGGGGTATTATGCGGCGCGCTTAAATGCGTCAGATGCTGAGGACCACAAAGCGTGGGCAGCAAAGCTGATCAACCTCAAAGCCCTGTGTGACAGTGCCATTGCAAAGCAAGTGGAGGCGGTGTGGCGTGCACCCGAACGGATGGCAGTATGAGCAAGCATCCGAAATGGGTTCTGCAGCCTCAAAAATATGCGTTGCGGTTTTTTGCAGCCAAGTACTTATCATTCCGAGGTGGTCTTTTGCAGGCCCCAAGCATGCGGGGCAGGGGGCACGGCAATGGATGACCGTGAAGAGCTACGTCGCCTGATCGATGTGATTGAGAAAGCCTCAGGTAGTGGCAATCTTGAGCAAGCCGTTGATGACATCAAAACATTTGCCAACACTGCAAGCTTTCTAGCCAACAAGCTGGACACACGGCTCAAGGGTGGTGACGTAAAGGCGAAGAGCAAGCCAAAGTCACGCATGGGTAAATCCATCGCGTCAGTACCCAACCCCAACGCGCCAACAACACCAAGTTCGCCGACCGAGCCGCCCTCTACAAATACATCCGGTATGCCAACGGCGACGAGTACATCAACGTCACAGGCTGACTTTGAGCGGCTTAAGCCACAGGGTTCACAGCCACCCGTTGGGGCAAGTTAATCGTACTGGTGTCTGTTGCCGTCTGTGCTGCGGTTTATGGGGCCGACCTGTCATGGTCCGCTAAGTGTGGCAGCTAACGCGGGTTGGTGGATTACTCAGGGTTTTAGGGCACAACTGCACGGTTTTGGTCAAATAAGTGTGTTTAATATCCTCGTTGCGATTTGTGTTGGCAGGCATAGTTTAAATATGGCCAGATCGTGCCAGTAAAAATCCCCACTGATTTGTAATCAGTAGGTCCGCGGTTCGAGTCCGTGTGGGGGCACCACTTAAATCACATAAATTATTGATTATAATAGATTAAAAATCTCAAATGATCGCGACGTTACACTTGGCGTTACACTTTTGATGTGACTTAACTGCTAGCCGGTCTGATCAAGAGAGTTACCGACTAACCGGTCCTGAACCTATTGAGCCTATTGGGTCGCCCTTCGGGGGGGGGTAGTAATCCCTGACACGCTCGATGGTAGGCGTTCATGACGACAGAGGTCTTGACGTCACTTGATCTTCTCGTGCTGTTTGACGATCATGATGAGACTTTCTCGCCCACATCATTCCAGAGGCCTCAGGTATGACACGCATCACAACAGCCGTATGCACCGTTCTTTCATTGCTGCTATGCCTATTTGCTCTACAATTGAGGGCCGCTAGCTTTGAATGCGATCGTGCAGCTACAGTGGTGGAACAGGCCGTATGTGACAATTTTCAGCTTAGTGTTGATGATCGTGTGATGAGCTTTCTGTATTCGCAAAGATTACAGGCTCCCACGTCAAGCAGACAGGTGGCAAGAACTCCAGATGGGGGCAGTGGCCTATCCAGTTGGTTTGCACCAGTTCGCTTGGACGAAGAGGTCTTAGACCTTATTCGGCAGGAACAAGTTGATTGGCTTCAAAACGAACGACGGAGTTGTGGGGGAGACGAAGGTTGTTTGCAAACAGCTTACTCCAAACGAATTGATCAACTCTTAGAGGTTGTAAGAGTGGAGGTGCCAAGTTCGGCCTCTGGAAACCGAATAAATTTTTATGAGGAGGGGGCTGAAAAGGAAGCGCTACGACTTTGGGCGTCAATATTTGAAAACATTGAGCGCCATAATTTGTTTCCGGATTTTCAGTCAGGAGAGGAATACTTTGCACGAAACGGTACTGCCCAACATTCACGTTCAGCCACTCAATCACCAGTTTTCTACGAAAATACCGACCAAGCATCTCAAGGTCCACTGGATTGGGGCGTGAACATTAATTACGACGCACTCACGAGCTGTATCGGCAGCTCTGGACTGTCTGACATCGATTGGTGGGGAGGGCCCATGCGGCTAGACACCTTAGCACAGCTTAACGACTGTTTGGAAATGTACTGGGTTGACCAAAACAATTTTGGATCGGGGGGAATTGTATTTCCTCGTGTGCATACTGCTTTTGCAACTGAAGCGGATCATCCATTCCGGCTAGCTTACGGGGGGTTATGCGAAGGGTTCCTCGAAACAGATTTCGTTTGCTCTGACCCTAGCCGCCGTATTCTAATTGAAACTGTCGAAACTATGGCATCATGGGCCCTGTCTGAGGGTTACATCGATGAAGCGATTTTAAGAGAACTACTATGGCCTTGGAAAGAAAATCACCTCTTCAACTCATTTGTTGATGAACCCTATCAACGCGAAGCTTTCGAGCGGGCCAGTCTTTCGATCATTAGCGATTTATCCCACATGGGGACCTTCCCAAGCGATTTGGACTACGGACGCTGCCGCTTTAATTCTGATGACGTGATGGTTTGCCCTACGCTAGATGTTGGGGCGCGGGGTACACTTCGAGTATCTGGGACTACGGATATATGTAAGATTGGAGATTTTGAGTATCAGCTTGAGCGTCGCGACGCGAGCTACAGCCTAGGCATATCAGGGCCTCCTTTCGATTATACTCTCGAATATAAAATGAACATCTCAGGGGCCGGAACTGGACCGTGCGCTTACTCTTACTTTGCCTCAGAAGGGGGGGGACAAATTTCCATCGATTTTGGCGCTGGATGTTATGAGGAGGGTGCCGAGCTTCCCAAAACTATGAGCGTAAGTATCAAAAACTATGGAGATGGACCCATTCCAGCCAGTGTTTTGGACCATCTGGCCGCGGGGGATTGTGAGTTGCAATTTACCGGTCAATTCGGGGGGCGGTTGTAATCCCTGACACGCTCAATGGTAACCGGTGTGTGTAACTTATCTTCAGCGCGTTTACGGAAATTTTGTTTCAATTGTTTTTGAATACGAACATGCTCCTCACGCGCGCGCCCGCGCGCGAGGTGACAATATCTTTATGTTGTGCATGCCGGACCTTGTCTCTGAAGTTTGAAGATATTGCGACGATTTAAGTTGTTGTGCGTAAGTCTGGGCACTCCCCTCTTAATTGGGACTGCCTTGCTAGTAGCGTTCGGCGTTAAAGCTTCACTGAGGCTCCATCCATGTAGACTAATAGTATTCGTCGCTCTAGCCACAAATCTTCTCACGCTGTTTCGCTAGTGCCATTTGCTCGTCGGTGGCGAACTCTAGATTGTATATTCGGGACACTCGCCAAAACCGCAGAACATACTGACACTGGTAAGCGTGATTTGGTGGCAACCAATCAAGTGGCCCTCTAGCGCCTTTTGAGCGGTTGGTGCTGTCATCAACAGCAATTAGGTTTATTGGATCATTCGCAAAGGCCACACGATGTTCGCGGGTCCAACTCCACGCCCCTCTCTGCCAAGCCCAAAGCAGGGGTACCAAATGGTCCACGTCAAGATCGCTAGAATCCATAAAAACAGTGTCAGTATAGGGATCAATCCAACGACCACGCAGAACCCGACATCCATTATCTGAATATAACAACGCTCCAGTAGACAACGCGGCCAGCAACTCATGCCGCGTGTTCAGGCAATCTCTATCACTGTTTATCCAGCGCCCGAACTCTCCTCTATCATATGCTGGAATACTGGATTGCTCTGCAGAGGACGATTGGACTAACGCTACGATGCATAGCGTAACGAGTAATTTTGGGAGCATATAGGTTTTGATCCTAAATGTAGCAGTGTATCGGTTGCAATTGTCGTCGTAACACTAGTCATGCGCTCGTCAAGCTACGAACAAGGGCGGACCGCTGCAAGCACGCGCTCCAACGCCGTCCAAGCGCATCTTTTTGGGGGCCGGCTGACCTCTCCTCTCGCGCTACATATTTGCCGCTGTCCAAGCGTCCGTGTGCTTATTTAAGATAAAAGGTACTCCCAGCTATATGCCCTTGCGGGTACGCAGAGGCATTTTTTATTTTTAGCGCCAGAAATGCGATAATGGGGTGGCTCTAGCCTGTAGATATGTACGGACTCTTGGGACACTTCCTGTAAATTCCCTGATTTGGGATGGAGGAAGTATTCATGACGAACGAAGAACGCGACATTCAACGCAAACTTAAGGTGCTTCAGCACGCGGAGAAGATCGGCAATGCCCGCAAAGCTTGCCGGTATTTTGGCGTCGGCAGGTCCAGCTTTTACAGGTGGCGTGATGCATACCAAAAGCATGGTGAAGCTGGCTTGAAGAACGCCAAGTCAATTCCCAAGAACCCAGCCAGTCAAACGTCTGCTGAGATCGTTGACAAAGTGCTTTATCTGCGGCGCAAATATCACCTCGGGCCAATAAGGATCGTCTGGTACTTGGCGCGCTACCACGGCATCAATATCTCCGACGCCGGCGTCTATCGTATCCTTAGGCGTAACGGCCTTAACCGTTTGCCCAGAGGCACACGAATGCGCAAGCTGCACACCAAACGCTATCAGAAGCAGGTGCCAGGTCATCACATTCAAGTGGACGTTAAGTTTCTGACCTTCAAAGGAAAAAGAGGCGAAAAGGTCCGTCGGTTCCAATACACAGCGATCGACGATGCAACCAGAGTTCGCGCCCTCAAGATCTACGAAAAGCATACTCAGGCAAACGCCATCAACTTCATTGATCATATCATCGAAAAGTTTCCATTCCGCATTCGCGAGGTGCGCACGGATAATGGTCATGAGTTCCAGGCCAAGTTTCACTGGCATGTCGAAGACCTCGGGATCAGGCACGCCTACATCAAACGGGGCACTCCTCAACTCAATGGTAAAGTCGAACGATCTCACCGTTCCGATCAGCAGGAGTTCTATCAACTTCTCAGCTACAAAGGCGACGTTGATCTGGAGGCTAAACTCGACGAATGGGAACGCTTCTACAACTTTGCTAGACCCCACGGCGCACACAACGGCCAGACCCCTTACGAAGCGCTCAGAGACAAGCTACAGTAACAACGCAAGTGTCCCGCAGGTTCGTCTAGGCTACAATATCCAGTTACCTAGCCCCGTTTAGAGGATATGCTTAACAACATAAGCGCCGGTTGTTTGATAGTGCGAAAGTAACAGTTGGTTAGCTGTCTCAAAGTCATTGGCTAGAACGGCATTCAAAATCTGCTGGTGCTCATCACCAATTTTTCGACCTTCATAGCCAGATGTTCGCGCCGCAATATAGCGATACCTGATGTTTAGATCGTAAAGCTGGCTGCAAAATCTCGTAAGTAGCGGAGATTGGCAGTTATCAACAAAGGCCATATGAAAGGCTTTGTGCAGCTCTTCAAAGGCGTCATGGGGACCAGAACTCGCGCGGGTCATGCGGTGATGCTTTAAGAGCAATTGCTCGGCCCAGTCTTCAGACATGTTGTCCAAACTCTGCCGAAGCGCCATGCTTTCTAGTTCACAGCGAAGTGTTAGAATTTCTTGGAAATTCTCTCGGCTGGTTTCAGCGGCTCTAAAACCGCGTTGACCCAAAATTAGTTCTCATGCCTTGTTCCTTAACATTTATTTCTATTCAATTTGTGCAATTATATTTGACCTGTATTTATAGGTAGAGCGGATTGTTAGTCTTGGCCAGTCACCAGGCTTGCGGTGGGGCCTCGTTTCCATATTGCGGCTACGATTAAAGGAATGGATGTAATAAAGCCAAGCCCCAGTATGATCCACTCGGCTTTACCGAAGCCTCCCGACATTGCCTCTGCACCGAAATGCGCCAATAGAAAACTGGCAGGCAAAATGCCTGCCAGAGTAGCGACGAGAAAACGCCATAGGTGTAGCGAACTGAGCCCAGCGGCATAGCTCATTGCATCGAACGAGATGAAGGGTAAAAGCCGCGAACCGAAGACTGCCAGCATGAGGAAATTTTGCGATCCAAGAAAGTTAAATTTGGGCTTTCCGCTCAGCCAAAGTTCCACGTAGGAACGACCGAGGTTTCTAGCGATGATAAAGGCTGTAAGCGCACCCAATTCAGAGCCAATTGCAACATAAATTGCACCATAGAAGTGCCCAAAGGCAGCACCACTTACCAGAGCAATTGGTGCGCTTGGTATTGGACTGGCAACGATAGAGGCCGTCATTAGGGCGACTATTAAGAACGGGCCCCATGGGCCGGCAAAGGCGATCCAACGCTCAATCATTGCGCGGTCTACGGTGGGGAAGCAACCAAGCAACCAAGCAAGAAACAATATACTTGCGCCTAAAGCGACGGTGACAAAAAGAAAACGACGCCGATCTGTTTTCATCTAAAATTCCAAAAGTATGCGGCTACGCGTTTGCAGGATGCCATCGTGACCTAAATGTCTACGATTAAACGTTCGGTGTTTCATTCACACCAATTGCGAAGGTAGGTCTGATAAAGCGGCATCTATCTCTAAAATAGGCAGTCCAGAGGCGATCCATCCAGGCCCGCGAGCAGATCCAAGCATACCTTCCGAGACGTCGATGAAACCGCTATAATTTGCTTGGCGAAGGCTTCGCATCACGCTTCCTGATCGGCCACCTGTTGCACAAATCAGGGCAATAGGCCGACCGTCTGCCAACGTGCGTGCTGCGAATAAGCGCTCCGAAAACCGAGCGTCGTGCAGGCTGATTGGCCAAGCTTTTTCAGCAACACCGGTTTTTGTCCACTCCCCCTGAGATCGAATATCAATCATCCTGATCAGGTCAGTTTGCAGCGCGTCATGAGCGTCTCCAACCGACCATATTTCGTAGGTTTGAGCGGCAAGCAATGTTGGAGTAGCGGCCATCGCCGCTAGCGATAAAAGTGCAGCGCGCCTACTTACTTGCGCTGCACTGTTTTCACTAGGTCTATTTCTTGTCGTCGCCATGATGCTCTTTCGTCGAGGAATCCATACCTGCGCCGTTGCTCATTTTAGCCATGCGCCCACCGGCAGCCATCATTTCTCCGGAGGAAACTTGCCCGTCGCCATTTGCGTCTAGATGCTGAAAGCGGTCAACCATCCGACTTTGCATTGCGGATTTATGTAAGGCTTCAAATTCCTCAAGGTTCAAATTTCCGTCTTTGTCGGCGTCAAATTCTTTGAGTTTGGCATCCAAGTCCATGCTGCCGTCTATTCTGGCCTTTTGCCGCATCATACCCATCATGTCACTATCCATCATACCCATCATGTCAATGCTGCCATTTGCGCCGCCCCCCATGTGGTCCATGTCACCGCCCATTTTGCCCTTCATGTGCATTTGCATCATCTGTTTCATCATGGACATCATGTCGCCGTTCATCATGTCCATACCGCCCTTATCGGAATTCGACCCCATCCGAGAGTGATCCATCTTGGGAGTATCGACCATCGAAGATTCGGCCGTTGTATCCGCTTCGGAGTTATCGTTTTGCTTGTGCCCCGTGTCTGCGAACGCTTGGAGTGTGAAGCCTGCTGAAATCAGGACACCCAACAACAAGATTTTCTTATTAGACATTTTTAGCCCTTTCCATTTGCTCTCTTAGATATTGCGATGTGCGAGCTCTGGGTAAAGGCTTTGACAGGCGCTGAATTGTAAGGAAATGTCACGGCGCTTGATACATTTGGTGACAAACCAGCCCCTAACAGCACGTCCTTTTGCTTGATATGGGAAATGGACGCTAACCAAGAGGCAAAACCTGATGACACCTGAAATCGGCCACTTTGCTTTGGCATTAGCACTTGCGATGGCGATTGTTCAAAGCGTGCTTCCTATTTGGGGTGCTAGTCGTGGCAATGTGCTTTGGATGCAATCCGCGCGCTGGTCTTCCCTAGGTCAGGTGATTTTCGTCGCCATCGGATTTGGCGCATTGATGCAGGCTTTTGTAACCAGTGACTTTACCGTCAAAAACGTTGTTAACAATTCGCATTCGTTGAAACCGTTGCTGTTTAAAGTAGCAGGCACATGGGGTAGCCATGAAGGATCGCTTTTGCTGTGGGTTCTGATTTTGACCGTCTTTGGAGCTGCGGTATCCGTTTTTGGAGCCAACATTCCTGAAACGTTGAAGGCGCGAACCTTGTCTGTTCAGGCATGGATCAGCGTAGGCTTCATCACCTTCATGTTGTTCACTTCAAATCCGTTTGATCGGGTTTTTCCACCTCCGATGGATGGCCAAGACCTGAACCCATTGCTGCAAGACGTTGGCTTGGCGATGCATCCTCCGCTTTTGTATATTGGATATGTCGGCTTTTCGATCGTATTTGCGTTTGCTGTGGCCGCACTGATTGAAGGAAGGGTTGACGCCGCTTGGGCAAGGTGGGTGCGCCCCTGGACGCTTGCAGCGTGGATGAGTTTGACCGCAGGCATCGCGCTGGGTTCTTGGTGGGCTTATTATGAACTTGGCTGGGGTGGCTGGTGGTTCTGGGATCCGGTCGAAAACGTGAGCTTCATGCCGTGGCTCATGGGAACGGCGCTTCTGCATTCTGCAATCGTTACAGAAAAAAGAGGTGCGTTCAAAAGTTGGACAATTCTGCTCGCAATTTTGACCTTCTCGTTATCGCTTCTGGGAACGTTTATTGTTAGATCAGGCTTGCTGACTTCTGTTCATGCATTTGCCGTCGATCCGGAGCGCGGGATGTATATTTTGGGCTTGCTCGCAGTTTCTATCGGTGGCTCGCTTGCGCTGTTCGCTTGGCGCGCTCCGATGTTGGAGGCGGGGGGATTGTTCAAACCGATCAGCCGCGAAGCGGGTTTATTGGTCAACAACCTAATTCTTGCGACAGCAACCGGTGTGGTATTGTTCGGTACACTTTATCCCCTTTTCTACGAGGCTTTGACGGGCGGAGAGAAACTGTCCGTCGGGCCACCCTTCTTCAATTCTGCATTCATACCGTTGATGTTGCCCTTGGTTTTCGTAATGGGACTTGGGCCATATCTTTCGTGGAAGCGCGCAGACTTAGCGGGCGTCCTCCAGCGCCTGCGGTTTGTCGCGGTTCTATCAGTGCTAGCAACGTTGGCCGTTTGGTTTTTGACCGAAGGTGGTCCTGTTCTTGGTTATCTTTCAGTATTGCTTGCGATATGGCTTTTCGCCGCAACAGTCCGGGAATGGGCGATGCGTGTTCGATTGTTCGAAGTCCCGTTTCCAGAGTCACGCCGACGCATTCGTAACCTGCCGCGTTCCTCGCACGGAATGTCCATGGCGCATGCTGGCTTGGCCGTTGCTATGTTCGGTTTCATTGGGTCGAGTGTTTGGAAAACAGAAGAGGTTGTTTTTGTTAAGCCAGGAAGTGAAATTTCTATTTCTGGTTTCGACGTTACTTTTGAAGGTGTCGAACGCGCGCGGGGCCCCAACTACTTTGCAGACCGTGGCAGTTTGACAGTCCGGCGCGACGACAAGTTTATCACGCAACTTTATCCTGAACGGCGCACATACCCTGTTGCGCAAAGTTCGACGACAGAAAGTGATATTCGCACAACATTTGCGGGTGATCTCTATACATCTATCGCAAACCCCGCATCCGAAGAAGCGGGAGCAGAAGGGGTGTGGACACTTCGCATTCTCTACGAACCATTGGTAGTGTTCATCTGGATAGGCACAACGATGCTGGTTCTGGGAGGCGGGTTGTCGCTTTCTGATCGCCGCCTACGCATTGGGGCTCCACGGCGCAAAGCACCAGAACCAATAATCTCCCCGGCGGAATAATATGAAACGTGCATTTGCAATTGTCCCGC
>JAGSGK010000269.1 GCA_023955215.1 Paracoccaceae bacterium | reverse complement strand
GATTAACCGATGCATCTCCCGCAATCCGGCCATATCCATCCGCCATTCTAAAGACATTGCTCAGACCGCGCTGCACCAATTTATCCGAAACACTAACATCAACCGAGAACGGTATATTATATTTGGCCGCCGCTGCAGAGGCCGCAGAAGCAGCCGCTGCTAAGGTTGCGGAAGAAGCAGCTGCCGCTGCAACTGCTGCCGAAGAAGCTGCAGCCGCCGCCACAGCAGAAGCTGCTAAAGTTGCTGAAGAAACAGCAGCTGCTGCAGCAGAAACTGCTGAAGCAGCTGTAGATACAGCAACAGACACTGCAGCAGCGGCAACTGACGCTGTTACTGACGCAGCAACAGCAACAACAGAAGCCGCGACTGATACTGCTGCAGCAGCCGCTGACACAGCAACAGACGCCGTTGCAGGTACAACTGAAGCAGCGACTGATACAGCAGCTGCAACAACCGAGGCTGCATCTGGTGGCATGGCTGATTTGCTGTCAGTTGATGGTTTCAACTTGGACAAAGTATCCGAGATGATTGACGGTTCGGAAATCGGTGCGTTCCAAAAGACAGCGCTGAAAACAGCACTGGAAAAAGCCAAGGATAACCCTGAGGTTTTGCAAACAGTTTTGGACAAGATCAAAGAAGCCGCTGGCCTTTAATCTAACCTACATAAAATGACTGAAACCGCGCCCTTCACAGGCGCGGTTTTTTATTGTTCGATTGATTGTCGTTGAGGAAAAGGGGGCTTTGCCCCCGCGCCAAGCGGCGCTCCCCCAGAGTTTATTTGGCAAGATGAAGATAAGCTCCAACTTGTGGGGGGAGCGGTCTTGGTTTAGCCTACGAAGGCTTTTTCGATAACGTAGTGTTTAGGGTCCGAATTTGCCCCTTCCTCAAGGCCAAATCCCTCTAGGATCACTTTGATGTCTTTGTTCAGCCCCATAGACCCACAAACCATCGCGCGGTCCGTGTCGACGGAAATCCCGTCGATCCCTAGATCTTTGAACACTGTCCCATTTTCCAACAGCGTCGTGATGCGACCCATCTTTGGGCTCTCTTCACGGGTGGTTGTTGGGTAATAGCGGATCTTGGCGAGGTTTTCGGCACCGATCAATTCCTGCATCATCTCGTCGGCTTGCAGGTCTTCGATCAGTTTGCGGCTGTATTCCAGCTCTGCCACGTCGCGGCAGGTGTGGGTGATGATGACCTCGTCGTAGTCCTCATATGTCTGTGGTTCACGCAACAGCGATGCGAAGGGGGCAAAGCCTGTGCCGGTTGCGAAGAACCAAATGCGTTTGCCCGGAAGCAGCGCGTCATGGACCAAAGTGCCCACAGGTTTAGGGCGCATGATGATTTCTTCGCCAACTTTGATGTGTTGCAGGCGCGATGTCAGTGGACCGTCTGGAACCTTGATAGAATAGAATTCCATCTCGTCGTCCCATGCAGGGGAGGCGATGGAATAGGCACGCAGCAATGGTTTTTGCTTGCCCGTTTCAGGATGCGGTTCACCCATCAAGCCAATCATAACGAATTCGCCGGAGCGAAAACGCAAGGACGCGGGGCGCGTCACGCGAAATGAGAACAGGCGATCCGTCCAGTGCGTCACGGATGTGACGGTTTGGGCGTCGGGCAAGGTCGGGGCTTTGGTCGCGGATGTGGTGTTCACTGCTGTTTGCTCGGTCATAGCTGAAAATGTCACAAGGGAACCCTTGCGCCTTTGATCTAGGGAATATGGGGATGTTTGGAAAGAGGGCAATCAGCCGCGCATGCGGTCTTGATAATCGTTGTCTTTCCAATCCGAACGGAATTTCCATTGCTCTTGGGGTTGGCGTGCTGCCAGGTCTTGATGGATTTCGACCTCATCAAAGCCTGTGCGGCGGGCCATTGCGTATTGGTCTGAGATCACATGACCATAGGCGCGCAGGCGGCCCGTGTAGCCGGCCAAGCGCAACATGCGTGCGATGGTGAAGCCACGACCGTCTGCAAAGCTGGGAAAGTCGATGCGCACCATTTTTAGGGTTGGCGTGATTTTGATATCAGCAGGGTTGGTGTCAGCGGGCACATCAATGGAAACCACATCGTTGGCGGCCTCGCCAAAAGGTGTGTAGCCTTGATCCCAAGTGTCGGCGGTAAAGCCTGTGTCAGTCACGAGAATAGTCATGTGTTCACTCCTGTACGCACCATTTTGCCGTTCACAAAATGAATGCCGCATTCTTCTTTTTCTGTTGCACGCCAGCGGCCTGCACGTGGATCTTCGCCTTCTTTCACAGGGGTCGTGCAGGGGGCGCAGCCAATGGATGGGTAACCTTTGGCCACCAATGGGTGGCGCGGCAATTGGGTATCTTGCATGAAGCGCTGTGTGTCTTGTGCACTCCATAAAGCCAATGGGTTCACCTTGATCCGTGGGCTGTTGTCTTCGGCCTCAAACATATTCAGGCGGGCACGGGTGCCCGATTGATGGCGTTTGCGGCCTGTAATCCAGCCATCAAACGAAGATAAAGCTTCTTGCAATGGCTCCGTTTTACGCAATGAACAGCAGGCGTTTGGATCTGATTTATGCAATGTGCCTGATGGATCATGCAGTTCAGCATCTTTGGCTTTGATCACTTGGACGTTGGTAAGGCCAAGCAGGCTTGCGACGCGCGCTTGATATTCCAAGGTCTCTGCAAACAACATCTCGGTGTCGACAAACAAGACCGGTGCGTGGCGGTTCACTTGGGCAACCAACCGCAACAATACCACTGAGTCTGCACCAAAGCTGGAAACCATGGCGACATTGCCGATCTCTGCGTAAGCCGCTTTTATGACCTCAATGGCACCCGCATGGGCGAACCGCGCGTTAAGTAACGCGGCCCGTCCATCATTGCGGTATGCACTCTCGAATGCGCTATTATGCAGCATCTGCTTGTGCCTCTGGATACAAAGCAGCTTTAAATGGTGCCAGACCTAGGCGGCGGTATGTTTCGATGAATTCCTCATCTTTGTCAGTACGAAGAGCAAGATATGTATCGACCACACGTTCAATGGCCGGAACCAATTCATGGGCTTCAAAACCGCGACCAGCGCGATCGCCAATTTTGGCTGTTTCCGTGTGATCGCCACCAAGAGTCACTTGGTAGTTTTCGACACCCGCGCGATCTAGGCCAAGGATGCCGATGTGGCCCACGTGGTGATGGCCACAGGCGTTGATGCAGCCTGAGATTTTAATCTTTAGGTTGCCGATGTCGTGCTCAAGCTTGAGGTCATCAAAACGTGTGGCGATTTCCTGTGCGATTGGGATCGAACGCGCGGTCGCAAGGGCACAATAATCCATACCAGGGCAGGCGATGATATCACTTATTAGGCCGATGTTTGCTGTCGCAAGCCCTTGTTCCTTAAGCGCTGCGTGAAGTGCTGGAAGGTCAGATTTGTGAACATGCGGGAGGATTACATTTTGCTCGTGGCTGATGCGCAGTTCGTTGTGACCATAGGCTTCAGCCAAATCAGCCATCAGGCGCATTTGGTCTGATGTTGCGTCGCCTGGTGTGTCGCCATGTTTTTTGATGGAGATCGACACGATGGAATAGCCGTCAGCCTTGTGTGCGGACAGGTTGGTGTCGGCCCATGAGCGGAAGACCGGATCGCTGTGGTAGGCGTCTTTGAACACAGCCTCTGATTTCACAACGAAGTCGGGTGGCGCGAAATGCGTTTTGTATTCTGCCAAGCGGACCTGATCGATGCCAGAGAAGCTGCCTTTGACGATCGCGAAACGTTCGTCCACAAGGCGGCGAATTTCTTCGATACCGTGCTCGTGCACAGTGATCTTGATCCGTGCCTTATACTTGTTGTCACGACGACCGATTTGGTTCCAAACCGACACAACGCTTTCTAGGTATGGCAGTAAGTCTTCTTGGGGCAGGAAGTCAGTGATGACTTTGCCAATCATTGGCGTGCGCCCAAGGCCACCACCAACGATGACTTCAAAACCTGTTTCGCCGTCCTTTTCAACCATGCGCAACCCGATATCATGGGCGCGGGTCACAGCGCGGTCATTAGGAGAGCCCGTGATCGCGATCTTGAACTTGCGCGGCATGAATTGGAATTCAGGGTGATCGGTGGACCACTGGCGGATCAATTCGGCCACAGGACGTGGATCGGCGAT
>JAGSGK010000111.1 GCA_023955215.1 Paracoccaceae bacterium | reverse complement strand
CCGTCCTCAGCTCGATCGTGATTGTCGTGCTGTTCAAAGCTGTGTTGAAGGTGAACCTGCCTTCGGGTTTAATCTATGAGACATTGCCCGATGGCTTGCGCCAATTCATGCTTACATATTTTTGATCGGATATCGCGATGGAAAACCTATACGCAGGCCTTGAAATGTTGGCGCGGTGGGACGTTGTTCTCGCGCTATTTGTAGGCTCAATCGGTGGGGTTATTATTGGAGCAATCCCGGGCGTTGGCCCTGCGGTTGCCATTGCAATCTTATTGCCTGCCACGTTCTCTCTTGATCCGATTGTCGGGTTGACCATGCTTTTGGGGATCTATGGATCGTCTATGTATGGCGGTGCGATACCCGCGATTTTGATCAATACACCAGGGACTGCGGTGAATGCGCTGACGTCTTATGACGGCTATCCTATGACCCAGAAAGGAGAGGGGCACCGCGCCCTTTCTCTAGCTTATAGCGCGTCGTTCTGGGGGGGGGTTTTTGGTATTGGTTGTTTGATTTTATTGTCGCCTGTCCTTGCTCTTATTGCTCCAATGTTCGGTTCGCGTGAGATTTTCTTAGCAGCCCTCCTTGGGATTATACTGGTGGTACTGGCTCATCGCGGGCAAATCTTTGCCGCAGGGGTCCTCGCGATGTTTGGTATTTTTCTGCAAACTGTCGGACTTGATGCTGTCACATATACGCAGCGCTACACCTTCGGATATTCGTTCTTGAGTTCGGGTATTAATCTGATCGTTGTGGTGTTGGGACTGTTCGCGCTGAGCCAAGCGTTCTTCCTTTTGACGGCACCCGACAACGTTCCTGATGCAAAACCAGTTCAAGGAAAAATGACGTCTGGCATCAAAGAATTGATGAAGCACAAACGTGTCGCAACAGTCGCGTCCGCTTTCGGCGTGGTCCTTGGAATGATCCCCGGTACGGGTGAGTTTACAGCACAATTCATGTCTTACACCTACGCGCAGAAAACGTCTAAGAACCCTGAACTATTTGGCAAAGGCAGTCCGGAAGGTTTGATCGCATCCGAGGCAGCTAACAACGCCGTGCCAGCTGCTGCTATGATCCCGCTTTTGGCATTGGGCATACCGGGTGAGGCGCTGACGGCGATGATGTTGTCCGTGTTTTACGTGCACAACGTGATCCCCGGGCCGCAGCTGTTTCAGAACAATATTGATCTTGTGTATGGTCTGTATTTCGCACTGATCCTGCTGAATGTCATCGTCATGATCTTTTTGCTTTTTTCGACGAACCTATTGACCAAGATCATTCGCGTTCCGACGCGGTTCTTGGGCGTGATGATTTTGATCTTGTCGTTTGTCGGGGTTTATTCGCTGCGTAATTCTTTGACGGACTGTATGATTTCAGCAGCTTTTGGCGTGCTTGGACTTATCCTAAAACGCTTGAATTTGCCGATTGTTCCCATCATCCTTGGCATGGTTCTTGGAGGTATCATGGAGGTCAAACTTCGCTCTGCGATGCCACGTCTTAAGACGCCTTTCGATATGATTGACCGTCCGATTTCGTTCATCCTCTTTGCGATAATTGTTCTGGTTCTTGCGGTGCATCTTCGCACCTTGATTAAGGAATATCGGGCGCAACAAGGCCCCGAAGATCACGATTTACACGACAGCCAAACAAGGTAGCCCCATGGACCAGACCCAAATTGACGCGCTTCGTGCGCAACCCGTTCCTGCCTTTTCGCACTTGATTGACGGTAAACATGTCGCGGCGTCAGATGGCGGCACGATGGATATTAAGTCACCGATCGACGGGCAGGTTTTCACGACAACAGCCAAAGGCACTGTCGCTGACATGCAGGCGGCGATTACTTCTGCGCGCGCGGCTTTCGAAGACGGTCGCTGGGCGGGGCAATCACCAGCCGCGCGTAAAAAGGTCTTGATGAAATGGGCGGATCTGATCGAAGCAAATGCGCTTGAATTGGCGGTCTTGGGTGTGCGCGACAATGGCACCGAAATCAACATGGCGATCAAGGCAGAGCCGGGATCAGCCGCGGGTACCATCCGCTATTACGCTGAAGCATTGGATAAGATCTACGGCGAAATTGCACCCACTTCGTCAGATGTTCTGGGCATGATCCACAAGGAACCAGTTGGCGTCGTTGGCGCAATCATCCCGTGGAATTTCCCTATGATGATTGGCGCATGGAAACTGGGTCCTGCGTTGGCAATGGGCAATTCGGTTGTACTAAAACCGGCTGAGACGGCATCGCTATCGTTGATGCGCATGTGCGACCTCGCGCATGAAGCGGGATTGCCTGCTGGCGTATTGAATGCCGTCACTGGAGAGGGTGCGGTTGTTGGCGAGGCTATGGGCCTTTCCATGGACATTGATGTGTTGGTGTTTACCGGATCGGGGGGCACGGGGCGTCGTCTGATGGAATACGCGGCGCGGTCCAATATGAAGCGGGTTTACCTTGAACTGGGTGGGAAATCCCCCAACATCATTTTCGCGGATGCTCCGAATTTGGACGAGGCTGCAAAGGTCGCTGCAGGTGGCATCTTTCGCAATGCCGGACAAGTTTGCGTGGCGGGCTCGCGTCTGCTGGTCGAAGCATCTATCCACGACGACTTTGTCGCTGCCGTGGCCAAAGCTACAAGTATGATGCGCGTGGGTGATCCGCTGGACATGTCGACAGCGATTGGCGCGGTGAATTCCGAGGTCCAGCTAAGGCAAAACCTTGGGTTTGTAGATACGGCTGTCAGTGAGGGGGGCGAGATCGTCCTTGGTGGCCAACGCATTTTGCAAGAAACAGGTGGCTATTACATGGCCCCAACGATTGTAACGGGCGTGACACCAGAAGCGACGTTGACCCAGAAAGAGGTCTTTGGGCCTGTTTTAGGCGTAACGCCATTTACGACGGATGATGAAGCTGTTCGCATTGCCAATGCGACAGTCTATGGATTGGCGGGTGCTGTTTGGACATCGAACCTCAGCCGCGCACACCGCATGGTTCGCAGTGTGCGCACTGGCGTGATGCACGTGAACACTTACGGTGGCGCAGACGGTACTGTGCCTCTTGGCGGTGTTGGCCAATCGGGCAACGGTTCTGACAAATCGCTGCATGCGATTGAAAAGTACATCAATTTGAAAACGGCATGGATCAAGCTGTAGGGGGCGGGGCGATGACGGAGAAAACTATTCTGGTGATCGGGACCTATGACACCAAAGATGATGAGCTGGGGTTCCTTGCTGGCGTCATAAAGGACCAAGGCGGGCAGGTCGCAACGATGGATGTCTCTGTATTGGGAGATCCATCTGCACCAACAGATTATTCTAAACACGTCGTCGCAAAAGAGGGCGGCAGTTCTATCGATGCTGCAATCGCATCAGGTGATGAAAATCACGCAATGCAAATCATGGCCAAAGGTGCATCGCTGTTGACAGCACGCCTGTTCGCCGAAGGTCGCTTTGATGGAATAATCGTATTGGGCGGCACTATGGGTACCGATTTGGCCCTTGATGTCTGTTCAGCGCTGCCGCTGGGTGTGCCTAAGTACATCGTGTCGACGGTATCGTTCTCACCGCTTATCCCAGCCGAACGTTTGGCCGCAGACACGCAGATGATCTTGTGGGCGGGTGGCCTATATGGCCTTAATTCCGTCTGCAAAGCGTCCCTTAGCCAAGCAGCGGGCGCGGTATTGGGGGCTGCACGCGCGGTGCAGATGCCAGACCCCGATAAGCCCTTGATTGGGATGATGTCGCTGGGCACCTCGGCTTTGAAGTATGTAATTCCGTTGAAGCCAGCGCTTGAGGCGCGCGGATACGAAGTTGCAGTATTCCATGCCACAGGCATGGGCGGACGCGCGTTTGAAAGCCTCGCAGGGCAGGGTGCGTTTGCTTGCGTGTTTGATTTTTGCACACAAGAGTTAGGCAACCATATCCATGGTTCAAATATCTCTGCAGGGGCCGATCGTTTGACCAATGCAGGTCATAAGGGGACGCCGCAGATCGTGGCACCTGGGTGTTATGATCTGGTTGATGTTGTTGGGTGGCAACCATTGCCGGACAAATGGTCCGGTCATATGAAACACGAACACAATCGTTTGCTGACCTCAATCGTGTTGAACGGCGAAGAACGCAAACTGGTTGCCCGCGCACACAGCGAGCAGCTTGCCACGGCAAAAGGTCCAGTTGCGATGTTGCTGCCCGAACATGGGCTTGGGGAATGGGACCGTGAGGGTGCAGACCTACACAATCAAGCAGGGCTCGAAGCGTTTTTACAGGAACTTGAGGATACGCTACCAAACAATGTCGTCGCACATCGCGTTAACTGTCACATCAATGATGCCGCGTTTGCAGACAAGGCGTTGGAAATATTTGATGACTGGCGAGCAAGGGGCTTAGTCGTGTGACCCGGGATCAAGGAGGGCCAGGAGATCAAGAAGGGTTTCATAATTTTCAGACCCCAGTCTTGTCTTGAAATCAGCGACGATCTGCGTGGTTTGTCCGGTGCGATCATCAATGATCTTTTGCCCCTTGGCCGTAATCTCGATCAACTGGCGGCGGCGGTCAACTTCGTCGCGCGTTTGGGTAAGCAATCCTTTGTCGCGCATGGTCGCAGCAATCCGTGTCAGGCTTGGAAACAACAGGCTGGACCTGTCGGCCAAAGTCGTCGTGTCCAAAGTTCCAAATTCAGAAAGCACTCGCAAAACGCGCCATTGCTGTTCTGTAATGTCGGTTTCGGACAGCATGTCACGGATCGGTGACATCACGCCTTCGCGGGCGCGTATCAATGCGATGGGAAGGGAGCGTGACGTTGATGGAAGTTTGGGTGACATTGAGAACTCGATCGTGGCTCGGAATATACCCTGTGCTGCCAAGTTGGGCTTGACAATGCAAGGCTCAATTATTTAATTTCACAATTATTAACATGTTAAGGAAATGCTGTGCCGCACTTTCAAATTGAATATTCTGCCAACCTTGAGACCGTCATCGACATGGGCGCGTTGTGCGAGGCGATCCGCGCCAAGGCGGCAACGATTGATACATTTCCGATGGCTGGTATTCGGGTGCGTGCAACCCGCGTTGATTTTGTCGCTATGGCGGATGGCGATCCAAAGCATGGGTTTATTGATCTGTCTGTTCGTTTGCGCGAAGGGCGTCCCGATGGCGTGAAACGCGATGCGATTGATCAGATTTTTGCGGCGCTCAAAGAGTTTATGACACCTGCGATGGCATCACATTCCATCGCCCTCTCTGCAGAAATGCGCGACATCAATGCAGAGCTATCCCCGAAATTCGGCACTATCCGCGACCATCTGGAGAACAACGTATGACTGCGCTCGAAAACAACATTACCAAACTGAATGGCTACCTTGAACGGTTCCGTGACACGGGCATCCGAAATCGGATTGCTGGCAAGGATGTGGATGGCAGTGAGGGCGTTTTCCAAACTACGTCCCCAGTTGATAAGTCGTTGATTTGCGATGTTGCACATGGCGCTGCGGCCGATATCGATGCTGCCGCGAATGCGGCCTCTGATGCTTTTGCTATGTGGCGTGATATGCCAGCGCTTGAGCGCAAAAAAATCTTGATCCGTATCGCTGAAGGCATCGAAGCCCGCGCAGAAGAGATTGCCCTGTGTGAATGCTGGGACACGGGCCAGACGATCAAGTTTATGTCCAAAGCGGCATTGCGCGGTGCAGAAAACTTCCGATATTTTGCGGACCAAGTTGTACAGGCACGCGATGGTCAGCACCTGCAATCGCCAACGCTGATGAACATCACAACGCGTAAACCCATTGGTCCAGTCGGTGTCATCACCCCGTGGAATACGCCGTTTATGCTGTCGACTTGGAAGATCGCACCAGCCTTGGCTGCGGGTTGTACCGTTGTCCATAAACCCGCAGAGGCGTCTCCATTGACTGCGCGTCTATTGGTCGAAATTGCGGAAGAGGCTGGATTGCCAGCGGGTGTTCTGAACACAGTGAATGGGTTTGGCGAGGGTGCCGGTAAGGCGCTATGTGAGCACCCTAAAATCAAAGCAATTGCTTTTGTGGGTGAAAGCAGCACGGGCAGTCTGATCACCAAACAAGGGGCTGATACGCACAAACGCAACCACCTTGAACTTGGGGGCAAGAACCCTGTGATTGTGTTTGATGATGCCGATCTGGACCGCGCTTTGGATGCGGCAATCTTTATGATCTATTCGATCAATGGGGAGCGTTGCACATCATCTTCACGTCTATTGATTCAAGATACAGTTCGCGCGGAATTTGAGGCCAAACTGGTCGCACGGGTCAACAATATCAAAGTGGGACACCCGCTTGATCCAGCGACTGAGATTGGTCCGCTTGTCACGCAGGAACACTATGACAAAGTCACCAGCTATTTTGATATCGCCAAAGAAGACGGTGCGACCGTTGCTGCAGGTGGGGTAAAGGTTGGCGACGAAGGGTATTTTGTCCGCCCAACCCTGTTTACCAATGCCAACAACAAGATGCGCATCGCACAAGAAGAGATTTTTGGTCCTGTGCTGACGTCTATTCCATTCTCAACCGAGGAAGAGGCGCTGAGCATGGCGAACGACACAGACTATGGCCTGACGGGTTATGTCTGGACCAACGATCTCACCCGCGCGTTACGATTCACCCAAGCGCTTGAAGCAGGCATGATCTGGGTCAATTCCGAGAACGTCCGCCATTTGCCAACGCCATTTGGTGGCGTCAAAGCCAGCGGCATTGGCCGTGATGGGGGCGATTGGTCATTTGAATTTTACATGGAGCAAAAGCACATCGGCTTTGCCACAGGACAACACAAAATCACCAAATTGGGAGCACTCTGATGCCCGTACCTGCACCAAACCTGTACCCTGACTTTAATACCATCCGCCTGAGCCATGTGTGTTTGAACGTGAAAGATCTGGCGGCGTCTAAGACGTTTTACACAGAAATTGTTGGCCTTCAGATAACGGATGAATCCGACAGCCACATCTATTTACGTGCAATGGAAGAACGCGGTCACCACTGTATCATTCTTCAAAAGTCCGACCAACCGGGCACCGTCGAAGTCATGGGCTTTAAAACGTTTGATGAAGCGGATTTGGATAAGGCCGAAACGTACTTCAAGGGGAAAGGCCGCCCAACATCTTGGGTGGATCGCCCATATCAAGGCAAAACACTTCTGACATCTGACAACATGGGCATTCCGCTGGAGTTCTACCATAAAATGGATCGCCTAGACCCCATCCATCAGAAATACGCGCTGTATCGCGGAGTTAAACCTCTTCGGATCGACCACTTTAACTGCTTCAGTCATGATGTGGATGCATCTGTCGAATTTTATAGCGATTTCGGCTTTCGCGTAACGGAATACACCGAAGATGATGAGAGCAAGAAACTTTGGGCGGCATGGATGCACCGCAAAGGCGGCGTGCACGATATGGCGTTCACCAACGGCACTGGTCCACGCATGCACCACGTTGCGTTCTGGGTTCCGACACCGTTGAATATCATTGATCTGCTCGATCTGATGGCGACAACGGGATATGTCGATAACATCGAACGGGGTCCGGGGCGTCACGGTATTTCGAACGCCTTCTTCCTGTATATCCTAGACCCAGACGGTCATCGGATTGAAATCTATTGCTCAGATTATCAAACTGTTGATCCTGACCACGAGCCGATCAAATGGGATTTGCAAGACCCACAGCGCCAGACCCTTTGGGGGGCAGCAGCACCTGAAAGCTGGTTCAAACATGGAACCAAATTTGTCGGCGTAGACACGCAAGATTCTGGGATCAAAGCCAGCCCAATCATTGCGCCATAATCACGGCGTGCGTTAAAAAGCAGACTATAAGGGAATAAACTTAATGAAATACGCAACATACTCGACAAACGGTGAGACGTTTTATGGGGCCGTCACGGACGATGGTATGATCCCATTAAACGCCGATTTCCCACAATGGTCAACGCTTTTTGACGTTGTTCAAGCGGATGGTTTGGATGCGTTGGGACAGGCCGCAACGGGTAAATCTGCAACCCATACGGATTTCGAGTTTGAGATGGTTCTGCCCAATGCGCGGCGTATTCTATGTGTTGGTGTCAATTTCCCTGACCGCAATGCAGAATATAAAGATGGATCGGAGCAGCCGAAATATATGTCACTGTTCCCACGTTTTGCCAGTGGGTTCACGGGCCACAATCGCCCGCTGATCCGCCCACCAGAAAACGAAACCTTGGACTATGAGGGGGAAGTTGCGATTGTGATTGGAAAAACCGGCCGTCGCATTTCACAAGCCGATGCCTATGACCACATCGCGGCAATTACCTTGTGCAACGAAGGAACAATCCGTGACTGGGTGCGCCATGCCAAATTTAACGTCACCCAAGGCAAGAACTGGGACAATTCAGGCTCTATTGGCCCGTGGTTGGTCCCGTTCAAGGACGCCAGCCAACTCGATGATGCGCGCATCATTACGCGTGTGAACGGCGAAGTGCGCCAAGACGATTTATTGTCGCGCATGATGCATCCGATCCGGCGCGAGATTGAGTATATTTCTACCTTCATGACGCTTCAGCCTGGTGACATCATCGTCACAGGCACACCTACGGGGTCTGGTGCCCGTCTGGATCCGCCACAATACCTCAAGCCCGGCGATGTTGTTGAGGTTGAAGTGAATGGCATCGGCACCTTGCGTAACACAGTCGCGGACGAAGTGTTATGACTCCACAAGACCACGCCCAAGCTGCAGCCGATTTACTAGCCGCTGAAAAATCTGGCGAACAAATTGGATTATTGACCAAACGTTATCCCGAAATGGGAATGGACGATG
>JAGSGK010000102.1 GCA_023955215.1 Paracoccaceae bacterium | reverse complement strand
GACACGTTCACCGATCTTGGTGATGGCGGCGGCGGAGTTGTCTTGGGTCATATCGATCCAGAATTGTTGCTTGAGAAAGGAATACACCGTTGTGACGGATGACACCAGTGTGCCTAAAAAGGAGGCATTTGCCCTCTTTTTTGGGCTATTTTCGGGCCATTTGTTTGACAATCCGGCTCCCCCATGTTGTTTGTCCGCTAAATTAGAATGACGGGAAGACGACACCATTTCGTTTGTATCAATATTTGCGAATTTGAGCGGTGCTCTGAACGTGTTGCTGGCGCTGGGAAATTGCGCGGGCCAAGGACAGAGCGAGCTGAACGCTTGGTTTGAGCCATCATGAGATAAGTGAATCACGAATCATAATTACCGATTACGCGCCACCTAAGGTGGATAATGCAAAGTTTGGTCAGGTTGCCTGTTTACGCGCCGCTAAAATGATCAAACAACAAACTAAAAAGCTGGGACACCTTACATGGCCAACTTCGAAAAAATCCTAATCGCTAACCGTGGTGAAATCGCCATTCGCATTATGCGTGCTGCCAATGAAATGGGCAAAAAGACCGTTGCGGTTTTTGCTGAAGAAGACAAATTGGGCCTACACCGTTTCAAAGCGGATGAAGCGTATCGCATCGGTGAGGGCATGGGCCCAGTTGCGGCATATCTGTCTATCGAGGAGATTATCCGCGTGGCCAAGATGTCTGGCGCAGACGCGATTCACCCGGGCTATGGCTTGTTGTCAGAAAACCCTGAGTTTGTAGACGCCTGTACTGATGCTGGTATTACGTTCATTGGCCCTAAGGCGGCAACCATGCGTCAATTGGGCGATAAGGCGTCTGCCCGTGATGTTGCTGTTGAGTCTGGTGTTCCAGTTATTCCAGCGACCGAAGTTCTGGGTGAGGACATGGCCCTTGTTAAAAAACAGGCGGCTGAAGTTGGTTATCCTTTGATGTTGAAGGCGTCATGGGGTGGTGGTGGTCGCGGAATGCGCGCCATCATGAACGAAGAAGAGCTGGAAGAAAAAGTTCTGGAAGGTCGTCGCGAAGCCGAATCTGCGTTTGGTAACGGTGAGGGCTATCTGGAACGGATGATCATGAAGGCCCGCCACGTTGAGGTGCAAATTCTTGGGGATAGCCACGGAGAGATTTACCACCTTTGGGAACGCGATTGTTCTGTACAACGCCGCAACCAAAAAGTGGTTGAACGCGCACCGGCCCCTTATCTGTCCGAAGAACAGCGCGAAAAAATCTGCGAACTTGGCCGCAAAATTTGTAAGCATGTGAATTATGAATGTGCGGGTACTGTCGAATTCCTGATGGATATGGATGACGGTGAATTCTACTTCATCGAAGTAAACCCGCGTGTTCAAGTTGAGCACACCGTGACCGAAGAGGTTACAGGGATTGATATTGTACGTTCACAAATCCTGATAGCTGAAGGTAAAACATTGGCTGAGGCCACAGGCTGTGCGTCCCAAGCAGATGTTAAGCTGGATGGCCACGCTTTGCAGTGCCGCGTGACAACTGAAGATCCGCAAAACAACTTTATCCCTGATTACGGTCGCATCCAGATGTATCGTTCGGCCACCGGTCCGGGCATCCGTCTTGATGGTGGTACTGCTTATTCTGGCGCGGTGATCACCCGTTTTTACGACAGCTTGCTGACCAAAGTGACGGCACGCGCCGCCACACCTGAAATGGCGATTGCACGCATGGACCGTGCGTTGCGCGAGTTCCGTATTCGCGGTGTATCTACCAACATTGCGTTTGTGGAAAACCTGCTGAAGCACCCTGTCTTCTTGAACAATGAATACCACACCAAGTTCATCGACGAGACACCAAGCCTGTTTGATTTCAAAGCACGCCGTGACCGCGCGACGAAATTGTTGACATATATTGCTGATATTACGGTGAACGGGCACCCTGAAACAGTTGGCCGTGCCAAGCCGTCGACTGAGGTGAAGCTGCCGAAACCACCAGTGAAACCAACCACTGATGTTGCAGACGGCACCCGCCAAATTTTGGACCAACAAGGCCCAGAGGCTGTGGCCAACTGGATGCGCGATCAATCACAACTGTTGATCACCGATACAACGATGCGTGACGGGCACCAGTCTTTGTTGGCGACCCGTATGCGTTCTATCGACATGGTCAATGTTGCACCTGCATATGCTGCCAAAATGAACCAGTTGTTCAGTGTTGAGTGCTGGGGTGGTGCGACGTTTGATGTGGCGTATCGTTTCTTGCAGGAATGCCCATGGCAGCGTCTGCGCAACATTCGTGCGGCGATGCCAAACATCATGACGCAAATGTTGCTGCGTGCCTCTAACGGTGTTGGTTATACGAACTACCCAGACAACGTGGTGCAATCATTTGTCGCCCAAGCGGCTGACAGTGGTGTGGATGTGTTCCGAGTGTTTGATAGCCTGAACTGGGTTGAAAACATGCGCGTTGCTATGGATGCTGTTGGCAAATCGGGCAAAGTGATTGAAGGTACCATTTGTTACACTGGTGATTTGCTTGATCCTGCGCGTGATAAGTATGACCTGAAATACTATGTCGGTATGGCCAAAGAACTTGAAGCCGCTGGCGCACATGTTCTAGGTCTGAAAGACATGGCTGGTTTGTTGAAGCCTGCGGCGGGCCGTGCGCTGGTTAAGGCGCTGAAAGAAGAAACTAATCTTCCGATCCACTTCCACACACACGATACCTCTGGTGCTGCGATTGCAACGGTTCTGGCTGTTTCTGAGGCGGGCGTTGATGTTGTTGACGCGGCAATGGATGCATTTTCTGGCAACACGTCCCAGCCAACACTGGGCTCAATCGTTGAGGCGCTGAAAGGCACCGATCGCGATACAGGACTAGACGTCAAAGCGATCCGCGAAATCAGCAACTACTTTGAGCAGGTGCGTGGTCACTACACTGCGTTTGAATCTGGTCTTCAGGCCCCAGCGTCTGAGGTGTATTTGCACGAGATGCCTGGTGGTCAGTTCACCAACCTTAAGGCGCAGGCGCGTTCTTTGGGATTGGAAGAGCGCTGGCATGAGGTGGCGCAGACCTATGCGGACGTGAACCAAATGTTTGGTGACATCGTTAAAGTGACCCCGTCGTCCAAAGTTGTAGGTGACATGGCGTTGATGATGGTCAGCCAAAACCTAACCCGTACGCAGGTTGAAGACCCTGCAACGGACGTTGTGTTCCCTGACTCTGTTGTGGACATGATGAAGGGCTCTTTGGGTCAACCTCCGGGTGGCTGGCCTGCTGACATCCAGAAGAAGATCTTGAAAGGCGAGGCGGCATCTACGGATCGTCCGGGCGCATTGTTGGCTCCTGTTGATCTTGAGGCGACGCGCAAAGACTTGTCCAAACAATTGGATGGTCGCCGCGTCGATGATGAGGATTTGAACGGTTACCTGATGTATCCAAAAGTGTTCTTGGACTACATGGGCCGTCACCGCACTTATGGTCCTGTGCGCACATTGCCAACTTCGACCTTCTTCTACGGTATGAACCCAGGCGAAGAAATCAGCGCTGAAATTGATCCAGGTAAGACGCTTGAGATCCGCATGCAGGCTGTGTCTGAAGTATCTGAAGACGGCGGCGTTAAGGTGTTTTTTGAACTGAACGGCCAACCGCGCACCATTCGCGTGATGAACCGTTTGGCAGCGTCTGAAAAGATTACCCGTCCAAAAGCGGAAGCTGGCAATGCCAACCACATTGGTGCGCCTATGCCGGGTGTTGTGGCGACGATTGCCGCGACTGCTGGTAAAGAAGTCAAAGAGGGTGATCTGTTGCTGACCATCGAAGCGATGAAGATGGAAACAGGTATCCACGCAGAACGCGATGCGGTTGTGAAAGCGATCCATGTGAATGCAGGCAGCCAAATCGATGCCAAAGACCTGTTGGTTGAGTTAGAGTAACACGCAACTGCATTTGAGATTGAGTGGGGCGTGAGGCGATAATTTCGTTTCACGCCCTATTTGTTTGTCGGGGGCATTGTTTGCGCAATGCTAAAGGCTATGGTTTCTTCATAGCGCGGGCCAAAGGCGGCCCTAGAAAGGCTGTTGGCAAATGAGCGATCTTAAGAACCTAATTGATGCGATAGCCGCGGTGCCATTGCGCGGTGGCAGACGGATTATTGCAATTGTTGGTGCACCAGCGAGTGGAAAATCAACGCTGGCTGAAACGCTATCTGCTGATATCCCCAATTCTTGCATTGTTCCGATGGACGGGTTCCACCGCGACAACGATGATCTTTCACGCCATGATTTATTGTCACGCAAAGGCACGCCTGAGACGTTTGATGTTGCTGGTTTTCTCACGATTGTGCGGTCCTTGGCCAAGCAAGGCGAAGTTGATTTCCCAACCTTTGATCGGAGCAAGGATTGTGTCGTTGAACAGGGCGGTAAAGTTTTGGCCACGGATGAAACAATCCTGGTGGAGGGAAACTATCTGTTGCTGGACGAGGCACCCTGGCGCGATTTGGCCAAGTGCTGGGATTTCAGCGTATTTTTGGATGTGCCGTTAGAGGTTCTAGAGGCGCGGTTGGTTCAGCGTTGGTTGGACAATGGGTATGATCATGACGGCGCTGTGAAACGTGCGCAGGGCAATGATATCCCGAATGCAAAGCGCACCGTTCAAAAGTCTATGAAGGCGGATCATGTTGTGTCGCTTGGCGGTCTGTAACGTGATAAAATTAGGAACAATTGCAAACAGCAAAATCAGCATCACGTGCGGCGCTTGTAAGCATCACGCGGTGCTAGAGGTGGCGAACCTTATTTTTGTCGCCGGCGAAGATGCGACAACCCACGACGTACGGCAACGCCACGTGTGTCCCGAATGTAATTCAAAAGGCAATAATACCTATAAAGTCATATAGGTCGGGTAAGGCCGCACGGCGTTGTACCCGCGGCCCCACCCGTATTTACGGTCAAATTACTTAGCAGCTTGTTTAGCTTCGTAAGCCGCTTTTTTCTCTTTGTACTGCTCTTCAGTCAGGTTGTGCCACCCGATGCAGTTACCTGTTGGGCTGCGCCCACATCCACATTCAGCCATGTTAAACTCCTTTGTTGGTATGCCTGATAATAGGTGATGTTTAAGTGGGTTTTGGCAAGTGGTTTGAACAAGAAATCTTTCAACAATAGCTGTGATCCAATCGTGGATTCACACCGTACCTAATACGAAATCAACATTCGTTGATCCCAATTTTAGTGAGGTGAAAACATGACTGACAACAACGGCTATGTAACGTTCAAGGGCTTGTCTCTATCCATTCTATTAATTGCTTTCATGATGGTCGGTGCGCCGGTTGGCTACGCGTTCTTTGTGGGCTTTTAAAACACGTCTTTTGGGGGGAGGCACGATTGGTTCACCCAATCTATTGAATACGCATATCGCGGTGATCCAGCGCAGGGTTTGCGCCGTATCTATTAAGTAATCAACTCCCTGTTGGTATCAACTTTATGGTCAGGCCTGCGGGTCTGGCCTTTTTTGTGGGAAATCAAATTACGCCGAACTGGACGCCATGTCGACACCAATGGTCATGGTGGAGGCATTTCGTTCTAAAGCATGAACTCATCAAAGAAGTTGGAAAGATCGGCGTGCGCTGCAACTGGCAAGATCGACGCGATGTGCTGGTCAGGTCGAACAATCACAACGCAACCTTGATTGCGGTCGATACTGCGAAGGTCGTAAATGTCATTCCCAGTTTGGGCGTGGAACACTTTTTCATAATCCCGCAGTTCATATTTTCCTTTTGCTGGCCAGAGATAGCCGTGCAGATCGTGCATCGATAAATCCTGTTGCTGGAACACGGCGTATGTATCGATGACCGCATCAATATCAGCGCCCTTAGGCGTGTATTTGAGTATGGGAGAAGAGGCATCGTTTGCTAGAAAATCGATGAGTTTGTATGCGGTGGACGACGTTTTTGTAGGGTCTTCGGCACCGCCAAAGACAAAAATGCGCCAGCGTCCGTCTGCCTTGACCAGGTGGCCGAGATGTTGCGATCTGCCGTCTGCCACTCGTGTTGCCTCTGCCGAATGGAACCGTTGCCCGATTTTGTAACCAGGGGCCAAGTGTTGGTTTTCTTGTCCTGTGCAAATGTAGGACGGGAAATATTCGATAGAGGTTCCGCTTACAAACCCACTTTGACGCTTCATAAATGCTTCGATCTTGGCCGTGTCGACTTTGGCTCCATCGGAATCGTCGCCTGTGGTTGGTCGGGTTGCGACCAGTTTGGACAGTTCTTTGTCAGCATTGATGAGCTGTTGTGCGACTTTGCGGCGTTCGGTGCTGTAGGTGCTGAGCAACTTGGGATCGCTTTTGCCTTGTAAAACTGCCGCCATTTTCCAACCCAAATTGAAGGTATCGGGCAGCGAGGTGTTTAAGCCCCAGCCGCCTTTGGGGCTGTGGGTGTGGCAGGCGTCACCGGATACAAACGCACGTGGAATGATGTTGTCGGCGCTTCCAGTTGGACGGTCGTCAAATCGCTCGGCGAGGCGTTGTCCGACCGAATAAATAGACCACCACGCCACTTCTTTTACATCCAGCGTAAAGGGGTGGAAAATCTTTTGCGCTTTTGCAATCAGGTCTTGTTCTGTCAGTTTGAGGTCTGTTGCGCGGCTGTCTTTGTCAATCATATCCAGTTCGACATAGAACCTGCACAGGTATCCACCTTCGCGCGGGATTGTCATCACGGCTCCGTGGTCTTTGGATTGGATAAAGCTTTTGACACGAATATCTGGGAAATCTGTGTTGAGAAGGATGTCCATCACTCCCCAAGCTTTATTGGCGGTATCGCCTTCGAGCGATATGTTCAAACTTTTGCGTACGCGGCTTCTGCCTCCATCGCTGCCGACGGCGAAGCGCGTTTTTACCGTTTCCGTTTTGGCGTTGCCAGCGTCGTCGACCCGTTTGAATGTGGCTGTGATGGGGTGAGCATCCAGATTTTGTGTGAGACTTTCGTCAATCTGCATGTCGACCAGTTCACGGCTGTAATGGGGGCGAAGGCTGGTGATTGAATTCGCCATGCCGTCAATCAAAAGCTCGTGCAGGCGCGCCTGATTTACAATGCCATGTGTGAACTCGGACAAGCCGGCCCTTGCATCGGTAATCTTTTCGGTACGTTTGATATTTTCGGGGTTTGCGACGTCTGGTTCCCAGAACGTATTTTGTTTCAAATGATAGGTCTCTTTGACCACCATTTCGCTGCTGTTGAAGGCTTCCATGATCTCAATCGTACGGCAAGAAATACCATCGGCGCGCCCGAACAACAATGGTCCGGGTGCCATATCCACAATGCAGGTCTTTATGTCGGAAAACTCTGACATTTGACGCGCCATGGTGAGACCGGCGGGGCCGGTTCCAACGATCAAAACGTCCACTTCTTGAGGCAAGTCTTCTATGGGAGGGTTTGGATAGGCTTTTCGCGCCGCATCAGGAACCTGATAGTTGCCCGGTTTGAACCCATTCAAATGAAACTGCATCGTAAGTCTCTCCCTTTGTCTCGCAACGCGACTGACATAAACGTCAATTAGTGCACATGTTAATAAATACAATGACCCGTCCAACACACCATGTGAACTGCTGATGCATCATTTTGCCAAGTAAGCTGTGGTGAGGCGTTTCGCGGTTTTGGTAAATCGGGCGCGGTCCGCAGTTAATTCGACGGTGGTTCAGGTCATAGTTCGATCTTTACGCCGTCGTAGCCAACAATCAGTTCGCCGTCCCAGTGACCAGCACAGGCGTCTTGCCAATCCTGAGAGCTGTAGGTGGGATCGTCGGAGGGAATAAGGTGGGACAGTGCCAAACGTTTCACCCCTGCCTTGGTCGCGGTTTTGGCGGCATCATGGGCAAAGGTGTGCGAACGCAACCAATGCGCCATCAGCTTGTCACTGCCGTTTCCAATGCGTTCCATCAATGACGGCAGGGCACTTTCTAGCATTGCCTCATGGATCAGCAGATCGGCACCCCGTGCGAAATCTTCCAATGCTTTGATGGGGGCGGTGTCACCCGAGAACACGGCGTGATGGTCGGCTGTTTTAAAGGAAAACGCGAAGCAGTCGATCAGGGGGGGATGCTGTGTACGGATGGCTGAAATGGTTAGGCAATCACTTTCCAACACTAAGCCTTCTTCGATAACATGGACGCGGACAAAGTCACGCAGATCATCGCGGCCGTCGTCGTCAATGCGCAGGTCGATGTCTGCCTTCATCGACAAGACAAACCCATCCCAATACTCCTGCAGTCCCGCAGGTCCATAGATATCGACCATGGTTGTGAGCCCCGAACACCACGCGGTGTGGATCAGTGGCCCCAGCTCAAGATAGTGATCAGAATGCAGGTGGCTGATAAAGATCGTGGATAGGTTTTTCAGGTTCATCCCCTGATCCACCAAGCCACGGGTGACGCCAAGGGCACAATCGACCACCACGTGTTGTCCGTTCATCACGAACAGGTTCGAGGTTGGCATTGAAGATCCGGGGCGAACAGAGGGCCCGCCCTTGGTGCCTAGAAGGGCCACATAGTTATCAGACATGGTCGTTCCTTATGTGGCTGCAAACCCGGCGTCGATGGCCGACAGAAGGATGTTGCAATCGTTTTGCGTCACGACCAAAGGCGGCGACAAGATCAGGTTCGGACCAGAGACACGGACCATTGCGCCGTTTTGATATGCGACCTCCTGCACGGTGCTGGCCGTGGCTGCGTCGATCGGTTTTTTGCTTGTGCGATCTGACACCATTTCGATGGCTGTCATCAAACCATGCCCACCACGCACGTCACCGATGATGTCGTATTTTTCCATCAAGGCCTGACACCCTGCGAACAATTGGTCACCACGCGCTGCTGCGTTTTCAATGACATTAAGACGCTTTGTTTCGACAAGGCAGGCAAGGGCGGCGGCGGCACCAACGGGATGGCCCGAGTATGTGTACCCGTGGCCGATTTTTGCATCGGGGTTGTTTTCAAACACGTCAACCATGCGGTGCCCCAACATCAAGGCCCCAAATGGGAAGTAGCCATTCGTGATGGCCTTGGCCGTACACATCATGTCTGGCTGAATGCCCCAGAGACGGGCACCGGACCATGCACCAGTGCGTCCGTATGCGGTAATCACCTCATCTGTGATCAATAGGATGCCGTTGCGGTTACAGATTTCCTGCACCATCGGAGCAAAGGATTTGTGAGGCGGAATGACACCGCCCGCACCAAGGATCGGTTCCATAATCATCGCAGCAATTGTGCCTGCACCTTGAAAGGCAATCTCGTCTTCAAGGGCCTGAACGCAGAGTTGCCCCAGTTTCTCAGGATCAGTTTCATTGAACGGATTGCGATAGGTATATGGTGCTGGAATGTGGAAACAACCCGGCAACAACGGCTCATAAGCTGTGCGGAAGTTGGTGTTGCCGTTGACAGACGCGCCACCGATATG
>JAGSGK010000254.1 GCA_023955215.1 Paracoccaceae bacterium | reverse complement strand
GACTATCTGCGTTGATTGCGCTTACGTCACCTAGTGCAACTGCCGTGCGGAATGGGTGCCTATCTGCCGCATCAGGGAAAGTCGCCGCAGCACTTTCATATAGGGAACTGTACTGGATAATATCGAGGGCATCATCGTGTACTTGCGGTGGTAGTTCGGTTTTCAATACGCTTTCTGCAAAAAGGGTCGCGAATGGGGCGGATAGGTTGGCTGCTTGCATGCGCGACCATGCGGTGGGCATGGTTTTGGCAATAGCAGCTGCGCTACGGGTGTTCAGCGCGGTTTCGAACCGCTGAACAGCTGCGACATGGTCCCAGATGCCGCCAGAGGCTGCAGGGCTGCGTTGTGAGTATATCCCCAGCAAACGATTTGCTGGCAGTGCACCAGATTGCGCGAGCCGCTCGGCACTTTCGATTTGGGTTTTCCATCCGGCAATATCGCGCAGATCAGCATTGGCATATGCCAGTGGCCAGCTGCGGGTTGTTATGGGCTGACCTAAGGCTTCGTGCATCCGAAACAATAGGGGGCTTGGCGTGGTTGGGCGTGGAAGCGGTGCGTCGCCTTCAAACAGGTCAGGGTCTAAGAACCGTTCAAGAACAGCAGCTTGATCTGGTGTAACGGTGCCCAATGTTCGCGCGGTTCCAAAAAGCAATGCAGCGGTGTTCCAGTCGCCCGATCTTGCGGCACAAAAAATGCGATAAGCGAAATCGGGGGCCAAAAACGGAGTGGCATTGATCAATGCACAGCTTGCGGTTTCAGTCTCGTTCAACAAGGACGCATCGATAAACCGCTGTGCGATCGCGGGGTTCTTGGACGGTCCAATTTGTTCGATCAAGGCAAGTGCTGGATCAAGTGCGCCAGCTTTTACAAGTGCGTCGACGCGGGCCAAATCAAACTCGGCTGCTTTACCGCTTGCAGGATCAGCGACTGCCAATAGCAGGGTGAATAGGGTCGCTTGCGCTGCAGGCAACGTCAAAGTTGGCATATTCGCCAAGGTTTGTGCCAGCATCGCCGCGTCAGACTTGGCCCAAAGGTTTGCAGGTAAACCGGAAACGGTTGAGGGCACTAAGCCAATGATTTGCGCTGTCGGGCCATCCAAGGTTGTGACGGTTACATCGGGGAGGGTCGCGCCTTTGCTGACTTTGGGTTCATCTGGGGCCAATTGGATGGGTGCGGACTGTGGAATGCTGTCCAGCCAATCGATCGCAGACAGTGGACGCTCTGTAACAGTGTTCTGTGCCAAAGCGCTGCTGGCGCAGGTCGCCGCAATCAATACGGCCTGACAAAAGAGCTTAGTCTGCATTCAGGATCAATGGTTGGCGGACTTCAACTTGGGGTGCTGAGAAATCAGCACCAAAAAACGGACCAACATATGCGTAGCCGACCAGCCCAATGAACGCTAGAATAGCGATCATTAACAACAGCTTGATCAGTTTGCCCATGGGTTCAATTGCCTTTTTAGATTCTTACTTTTCATAACTTATATATGGCCTTTCCGACAATATCACGTCATTCAGTGGAATATGAACGAAATTGAGCAAACGATGGCCGATATGCCAAATCCGAATGTCCGTTACACGTTGCTAAAGACGGTTGTGATGGTCGGAATGATGGGGGCTGGCAAGACGGCTGTTGGCCGTGCCTTGGCCCAACGGTTGGGCGTTGCGTTTTTGGACAGTGACGCAGAAATCGAAGTTGCAGCCAATCGCAGCGTGCCAGAAATCTTTGAACGCGACGGAGAAGCCTTTTTTCGTAGCAGAGAAACACAGATCATTGAGCGTTTGTTGATCGAAAAACGATGTATCCTATCGACGGGTGGCGGTGCGTTTTTGAGTGAGAAAAACCGTACAAACATTTCGGCCCAAGGCATCTCTGTTTGGCTCAACGCCGATCTTGAGTTGTTGTGGAGCCGCGTCCGCAGCAAAGACACGCGCCCATTGCTACGCACTGATGATCCTAGGGCCACGCTGAAAAATCTATATGATCAACGGGTGCCTATCTATTCCTTAGCAGACCTCACTGTGGGCTCAGCGCCTGAGTATTCGATTGAAGATATGGTGGATCAAGTGATTGACGCATTAGTTGCCCGCAATGATATTTTGGAGGTTCACAATGCGTGATATCGTTTCTGTTAATTTACCGGGTCGTGAATACGATATCCACATCGGACCGGGCCTTCTGCAAGATGCGGGAACGCTGATCGCGCCTTTGTTAAGTCAGCCACGCGTACGTGTCATCACAGATGAAACTGTTGGTGCGCTGCATTTGGAAACATTGCGTTCAGGGTTGGCGAGTGCCGGTATCGCGATGGAATCCTTGGCGCTGAAACCGGGTGAGGGGACCAAGAATTGGGAGAACCTAAGCACCTGCGTTGAATGGCTGCTGGACCAAAAAGTCGAACGGCGCGATGTGGTTGTAGCCTTTGGTGGCGGTGTCATTGGTGATTTGGTTGGATTTGCCGCCGCAATCTTGCGCCGCGGTGTACGGTTCGTACAAATCCCTACGTCGCTTTTGGCGCAGGTCGACAGCTCTGTGGGTGGCAAAACAGGCATCAACACCCGCCACGGCAAGAACCTTGTTGGATCGTTTCACCAACCCAGCCTTGTGTTGGCTGACATTGATGTCCTTGGAACATTGACCCCGCGTGATTTTCTTGCGGGTTGTGGTGAGGTCGTCAAATACGGTTTGCTTGGGGATGCAGAGTTCTTTGAGTGGCTTGAGGGAAATGGCCCTAAAATGGCAGCTGGCGATGTTGCGGCCCGTGTGCATGCTGTGCGCCGCTCGGTTGAGATGAAAGCCGAGATTGTAACGCGCGATGAGACCGAGCAAGGGGATCGCGCGCTTTTGAACCTTGGGCACACCTTCTGTCATGCCCTTGAGGCGGCAACGGGCTACTCTGATCGCCTTTTGCACGGCGAAGGCGTTGCGATCGGCTGTGCGCTTGCGTTTGAGGTCTCGTCCAAGATGGGATTGTGTTCGCAAGAAGATCCAAGTCGTTTGCGGGCGTTTCTAAAGAATATGGGCATGAAAACTGATCTCTCAGACATCGATGGTGATCTGCCCAGTGCTGAAGCTTTGGTTGATCTGATGGGGCAGGACAAAAAGGTTCTGGACGGTCAGCTAAGATTTATTCTGACGCGTGGCATTGGGACATCGTTTGTAACCAGTGATGTGTCGCGGGATTTGATCGTTGAAGTGTTGGAAGATGCGCTAAAGCCTTAATTCTATCAATTTGATTTCGATACAAAACGAAATAGCGGGGCTCAAATGAATGAACCCCGCTATTTTTTTTCGTGCTAAACGCGCAATTACGCGCAGTGGTTTAGAACGGGATTTCGTCGTCTAGATCACGTGACGGAGCAGGGGCGCCAGAGCCACCACCAGAATTGCCGCCACCGTAGCCGCCGCCGTTTTCAGATGGACCTGAATCGTAACCCATTGATCCGCCGCCACCACCGCCACCGCCGTAGTTGCCACCGCCGCCACCTTCGCTGCGGCCGTCTAGCATTGTCAAAGTACCGCCAAAGCCCTGCAAAACAACTTCGGTGCTGTATTTGTCAACGCCAGCTTGATCTTGCCATTTACGGGTCTGAAGTTGGCCCTCGATGTAAACTTTGCTGCCCTTTTTGAGGTATTGCTCAGCGATGCGCACAAGACCTTCTTGGAAGATAGCGACAGAGTGCCATTCAGTTTTCTCTTTGCGCTCGCCTGTGTTGCGGTCTTTCCAAGTCTCAGACGTCGCAATGCGAAGGTTGCAAACTTTGCCACCGTTTTGGAATGAACGCACTTCTGGGTCGCGACCCAAATTGCCAATTAGGATTACTTTGTTCACTGAGCCAGCCATGGCATCCCCCGTTTATAAAATCTTTTGACGCTGCACATACTAATCGCAAATACGAATCCGGAGCACATCAATTTCAGAGACCCTATACCGACAGCGCTTTGGTTAAAACATCGTAAAACATGATCCATGACGGCTAATTTGATCAGATCACTGGTTTGATCGTTAAAAGTGTCTATATTGCGCGTGAGGCAGATGTCGTGGGGCTAGGACAGAATGCGCATAGGTATAGTTGTAACGATGGTTTTGTCGTTTGTAGGCGAGGCTGCCTTGGCTGATGGGTTCTCGTCCAGAAACCGTAAATCGCTGTTTTCTTCGCAAACTAAGATTTTGGATAATCGCGCGTCAAAGCAATACAGCAACTCTGTGCGTTTAAAGCCAGCGAACGTGAATACACCGTCAAAATGGGCTGATGAAACCTCCCAGCGTTTCAGCGGAAAATATAAGGGCCAGTTCCTTCCAGTAGCACGTGCAGCTGCGCGACGTCATGGCATTCCCGAAGACTTGTTTCTGCGTTTGATCCAGCAAGAAAGCAATTGGAACCCAACGGCGAAATCCCATGCCGGAGCCTATGGATTGGCGCAACTGATACCGTCAACCGCCCGCTATCTTGGGGTGGATATCCGTGACCCATATCAAAACGTCGATGGTGGTGCGCGCTATCTCAAAGAACAATATCGTACGTTTGGATCATGGCGTTTGGCATTGGCTGCCTACAACGCAGGGCCGGGTGCGGTCAAAAAATATGGTGGCGTTCCACCATTCAAAGAGACGCGCAACTATGTAAAAGTGATCTGGGGTAGCTAAGCCTCGTCTTCATTT
>JAGSGK010000010.1 GCA_023955215.1 Paracoccaceae bacterium | reverse complement strand
GATGATATCGACGCCGTTTCGGCAGTCGCTTCTGTCCTTGAGGGTGCTGTGAAAGCAGCCCAGAATGTGGGGCGTGGACCGGTTCAATTTTGCTTGATGGACTCAAGTTTGCCAGGTGAAGTCGAGATTGATTTGGGGCAAGATTTTCCAGTCACGCCGCAGATAAAAGGGGCTATTAAGTCACTGATGGGCGTTATGGAAGTCGAGGACCTATAAGCCGCAATTAGCTCATATGTTGCGAAACCAACCATGGCCACGGTGGACAGCCCTTGCTTTGGTGCGTTAGTAAACCGTTAACCCTGATGGTGAGGCTTTAGCGTGCGTAATTCTGTTATCTTGTTCTCGATGCTTTCTTTGGCGGCCTGTGGTGACCCACTGGCTGATTTTGAACGGATTGAAAATATTGAGTTGGCCGAGGATACGCCTGAAGTTAGTGTTTTGCCTGATCCCGAAGATGTAACTCCAAGAATTGGAGTGCTCTCACGCCTATTGCAGCGTGAGGGTGGTACAGATAACGCAGATAGAACTATTGAGGAAATCGACCCGATCGAAGCTGCAATTGCTACAGTGGTTGAAGAGGAAAAACCGTCTGGTGTTCGGGGATGGTTGCGCCGTGCTGCGGCAGCAAACGCACCCACCGAAATTACGCAAGCCGAGTCCGAAATAGCCGCTTCAGAACAAGATGCATCTTCAGTTGATCCAACAGACGTTGCTATAGCGGATTTAGTCGAACCTGAAAAACGCCGTGGGCTCTTGGGGTTGCTCAAAGTTTCCAAGGATGACGATGCAGACGAGCTGACAAGAACGGCCTCTTTGCAAGAAATCCTTCCCGAGGAAGCCGAGGAAACAACTTTGGCGGAACCTGCAAAAAAGCGTGGATTGTTTGGGGGTGGCTCACGTGAGGTCGTCCGCAAAGGGCCAGACGCAAAGGATGTAACCTTTGGAACGATTTTGCCCTATGGGGAAGTGGCCCGTGTATGTGATGCAAAGGGTCAAAGTTCTCTAGGTCGGCGTTTAGACAAGGCCCCATCATCGGGCCGTGGTTATGCGTTGTTTGATAGTGCACCAGATTCAACAGGTCCGCGGACGTTTTACGTAACGGGTTTTAAAGATAAGTGCCCACGCCAATTTACTGCAGCGCTTGCTTTGTTCGGGTCACCCGAGGTGCATGAGCAATTGCGCTATGGTCGCCCCAGCAAGTTATATCCGTATTCGACGACTGACAAAGCATATGAGAAAGTTAAGTCGTCCGTTTGTAAGGTTGGCAAAAGCAAACCTTGCGGTGCAAATTTGAAAACGCTTGAGCGTAATACGGTGTTTGTCAGTACCTATGAAAAGTTCTCAGACAACGCACGTTGGGCCGACATTCTATTGCACGATGGTGTTGTCGCCGCTGCAGCAATTAAAACACCTTAAGGGTCTATTACCGAGTTAGTAATGTGGTGGGCGCTCGTCGCCAATGACAATGCCGCCACCTTGGCTGTTTTCACGCTCACCTTCGCGCTGCATGAGCATAAACACACGACGGGTTAGGTCAGCAATTTCGCCTTCTTGCTTGGCCACAATGTCGGATAGATCTTCGACGGTGCGCGTCAGGTGTGCAATGTCTTCTTCTAGTTTTTCCATGTCACATCCCTTTGGCCGCGTTTCTTTGTGTGAACTAACCTATTTCGTGTGATGTTCACAATGGGTACCTACCACCTGAAGACGTAGAAACCTTGCCCCTTTTGCCCCCATCGGGTAAGGCCTGCCCGAGCCTTATTCAACGGGCTTCGCCCTAAAGGAACAGACAATGGCCAAGCCAAAAAAACCACAACGCCCAAAGGCCGAAGCGCCTAAAGGTTTCCGCGACTATTTCGGTAACGAAGTCACCCAACGTGGCGAGATGCTAAAAGCGATTGCGGATGTGTATCATCGATATGGTTTTGATGCTTTGGAAACCAGCGCTGTTGAGACGGTCGAAGCACTTGGAAAGTTCTTGCCAGACGTCGATCGCCCAAATGAGGGTGTATTCGCATGGCAGGAAGACAACGAGGGTGACAAACCAGGTGACTGGTTGGCGCTTCGTTATGATATGACAGCGCCTTTGGCACGTGTTTATGCAGAGCATCGCAATGAGCTACCAAACCCTTATCGCCGCTACGCGATGGGACCTGTTTGGCGCAATGAAAAACCGGGCCCGGGCCGTTTCCGCCAGTTTTATCAATGCGACGCGGACACTGTTGGATCTGCGTCCATGGCGGCGGATGCCGAAATTTGTGCGATGTTGTCAGACACATTGGAAAGTGTTGGAATCCCGCGTGGTGACTATGTCGTCCGCGTGAACAATCGCAAAGTTTTGAACGGCGTTATGGAAGTCGCGGGCGTCCTCGATCCTAGTAATCCAGACAAGTTCGCATCCAAGCGTGGCATCGTTCTGCGCGCTATTGATAAGTTGGATCGGCTTGGTTTGGACGGCGTGCGTGCATTGCTTGGCAAGGGCCGTAAAGATGACAGTGGTGATTATACTGATGGTGCTGGCCTCACGGATGAGCAGGCCGATATCGTCATGGGGTTCATGCAGGCCAAACGTGACACTGGTGCGAAAACGCTCGCACGGCTGAGCGAATTGGTTCAAGGTTCCGAAACTGGCGTTGCTGGCGTGAACGAATTGAAAACAATTGAAGACCTTCTGTCTGCTGGCGGATATGGCCCCGACCGTATCGAGATTGATCCATCAGTTGTGCGCGGCCTTGGCTATTACACGGGCCCGGTCTACGAAGCAGAACTGACATTCGAAATCTTGGACGAGAAGGGACGTAAGCGCAATTTTGGCTCAGTCGCTGGAGGTGGTCGTTACGATGACCTTGTAAAGCGCTTTACTGGCCAAGAAGTTCCAGCGACCGGTGTGTCCATCGGCGTCGATCGTCTCCTTGCTGCACTTCAGGCCAAAGGGCGCATGGAAGCTGAAACTGTTGGCCCAGTTGTTGTGACCGTCATGGATCGTGACCGCATGGCGGATTATCAAGCGATGGTAACTGAATTGCGTCAGGCGGGAATTCGGGCCGAAGTGTACCTTGGCAATCCAAAGAATTTTGGCAACCAGTTAAAGTATGCAGATAAGCGATCGTCACCAATTGCAGTGATCGAAGGCGGGGATGAAAAAGAACGAGGCGTGATCCAGATCAAAGATCTTGTTCTTGGCGCAAAGATTGCTGAGACAGCCAGTCTTGAAGAATGGAAAGGCTTGCCCAGTCAATATGAAGTGCCACGCGATCAGTTGGTCGCCAAAGTTCAAGAGATTTTGAACAATGACTGAAGCACGTAATCGCGCACTAGCGTTGCGCGCAAATTTTGAGGCCGCTGGCGCTGTCGTTGTGGAACCCCCAGTTCTCCAGCCAGCTGAAACGTTACTAGACCTTTACGGCGAAGATATCCGTGCACGCGCCTACATCACCAGCGATGCATTGCGGGGCGAACAGATGTTGCGCCCTGACTTCACCGTTCCAGTCGTACAAATGCATATGGCTGATGGGGCAGAGCCAGCGCGCTATACTTACGCTGGTGAAGTATTTCGTCGCCAAGAAGATGATCTTGAGCGGGCAAGCGAGTTCCTTCAGGTTGGCTATGAGGTCTTTGATCGAAGCAACCCCGCTGCCACAGATGCAGAGGTTTTTGCACTTGTTTCGGCAGCAGTTTCACATTTGGATGTACGTGCTTCAACGGGTGACATTGGAATTCTGATGGCCGCGGTGCGTGGGCTGAAAACCAGTGAGCGCCGCAAAGCGGCATTAATTCGCCATGTATGGCGGCCACGCAGGTTTCGGGCATTGTTGGATCGCTTCTCTGGTCGCTCAACGGTACCTGAAAGCCGGTTTGCCCTATTGGCCGATACCGATCCGTTCCAAAATATTGGGGCTATTGTGGGCAAGCGTACGCGATCTGAGATCAGCGCACGGGTTGCTGCTTTGCATGAGGATGCAACGACTGATCCGATCAGCTCTACCGAAATGGACGTCATTGATGCCTTGCTGAATGTGCGCGAGACGGTTCCTTTCGCGCTTGAGAAATTGCGCGACTTAGCTGTTGATATGCCTGCGATCAGTCATGCAGTTGAAGGATTGCATGCCCGCAGCGATGCGCTGAGTGGGCGTGGTGTCGATGTTGATAACTTGGCGTTCGAGGCAAGCTATGGGCGTACATCGATGGAATACTACGACGGATTTGTTTTTGGGTTTTACATCAATGGGCGTGCCGATCTACCAGCTTTGGCGAGTGGGGGGCGTTATGATGCCTTGACCAAACGATTGGGGAGTGGCGCTGAAATTCCTGCTGTGGGTGCCGTTCTGCGTCCCGGATTGATGGTCGAATTGGAGGGCGCACAATGACTTTGAAATTGGGTGTACCGTCTAAAGGGCGGTTGATGGAAAAAACTTTTGATTGGTTTGCCAAACACGACATTGTGCTGAGCCGCTCAGGGTCTGACCGCGAATATGCGGGTAAAGTTGAGGGCATCGATGATGTCTCGCTGGTTCTGCTGTCTGCTGGTGAAATTCCACGTGAATTGGCAGCTGGACGTATTCATTTGGGTGTCACTGGAACCGATTTGATCCATGAAAAGCTGCCGCTGTGGGAAGATCAAGTTGTGTCTGTTGCAGAACTAGGTTTTGGTCATGCCGATCTAATAATTGCGGTTCCAAATGCTTGGGTCGATGTAGATACTTTGGATGATCTGGATGCTGCGGCTGCAATGTTTCGCGACATTCACGGCATGCGTCTTCGAGTGGCGACAAAGTACCACCGCTTGGTGCGGGAATTTTTGAGGGATGCGGGCGTCGCCGACTATGCGTTGGTCGACAGTCAGGGTGCCACTGAAGGTACGGTTGCAAACGGAACTGCTGAAGCGATTGCAGATATTACAAGTACTGGTGACACGTTGCGCGCCAATCACCTGAAAATACTGAGCGACGGATTGGTGTTGGCCAGTCAAGCAACCCTTTGGCGCAGCAGGACTGCAGATTTGGATACAAAAGAACGTGCTGCTTTGGCAGCTTTGTTAAGTCGCATCGAAATCTAATCAGAAAAAAAATAGGGGCGCGGCCTAACTGCCTTGCGCCCCTAAAAAATCAAAAAAACTCAATCAGTTCTTAGCCACACTTGCTGAAGCCACAGCTGCCACAAGTCATGCAGCCCTCAACCATGCGCAAGTCATAGTCACCACAGCTGGAACATGCTTTGCCCCGTGGCTGGTCCATTTTCATGATCTCGGCTTGTGGATCCGATTTAAGTCCCATGCCGGTACCTTCGATAAAGCCGGTTGCGACTAGGTGTTGTTCGATGACCCCACCAATTGCGGCCAAGATCGATGGAATGTATTTGCCACCCATCCATGCGCCACCGCGTGGATCAAACACAGCTTTGAGTTCTTCGACAACAAACGAAACGTCACCACCACGGCGGAATACCGCGGAAATCATACGAGTCAGCGCTACAGTCCATGCAAAGTGTTCCATGTTTTTGGAGTTGATGAACACTTCAAACGGACGACGATGGCCACCATGGATCACGTCATTAATTGTGATGTAAATCGCGTGCTCGCTGTCAGGCCACTTTACTTTATATGTATTGCCTTCGAGTGCTTCTGGGCGATCAAGTGGCTCAGCCATATAAATGACATCCGCGCCCAGATCGACTTGGGGTGTTTCATCTGACGCTTCCGAAACGCTGAGGACAGAGCCCGTTACGTCATTCGGGCGATAAGTCGTGCAGCCTTTGCAGCCCGTGTCCCATGCCTGCATGTATACATCTTTGAACGATTCAAAATCGATGTCCTTCGGGCAGTTGATCGTCTTCGAAATCGAGCTGTCGACCCACTTCTGCGCTGCGGCTTGCATCTTGACGTGGTCAAGTGGTGCCAGTGTTTGGGCGTTTACGAAGTAATCAGGAAGTTCTGCTTCGCCGAATTTATCGCGCCACATCTGCACAGCGTAATCCACAACTTCTTCTTCTGTGCGCGAACCGTCTTTTTGTAGAACCTTGCGGGTATAGGCATATGCGAATACCGGCTCGATGCCAGAGCTTACGTTGCCAGCATACAAGCTGATCGTGCCTGTTGGGGCGATCGAGGTCAGCAATGCGTTGCGAATGCCATGTTTGCCAATCGCGTCACGAACGTCCTGGTCCATCATTTCCATAGTACCTGAGGCTAAGTAGCCCTCGGCGTCAAACAAAGGGAACGCGCCTTTTTCCTTAGCCAGATCGACAGATGCCAAATATGCAGCGCGGGCAATTGCTTTTAGCCAGGCTTCGGTCTGCTGCGCCGCTTCGTCTGAGCCGTAGCGCTCACCAACCATCAGCAATGCGTCGGCCAGGCCAGTTACACCCAAACCAATACGGCGTTTTGCTTGAGCTTCGCGTGCTTGAGCTTCGAGTGGGAATTTGGATGCATCAACAACGTTGTCCATCATGCGGACGGCGGTTGCGACCAAATCAGACAATGCAGTTTCGTCTAATTGCGCATTGTCACCGAATGGGTCTGAAACCAAGCGGGCCATGTTGATGGAACCCAGTAGACACGCGCCGTATGGCGGCAACGGCTGTTCGCCACACGGGTTTGTTGCGGCAATTGACTCGCAATAGTTCAGGTTGTTGGCGTCGTTGATACGGTCGATGAAGATCACGCCTGGTTCAGCGTAATCATATGTCGATTGCATGATCTTGTCCCACAGTTCGCGGGCTTGAACGGTTTTGTAGACTTCACCGTTGAAAAGCAAATCCCATAAACCGTCAGATTTCACAGCTTCCATAAATGGGTCGGTGACCAAAACGGATACGTTAAACATACGTAAACGGGCCGCATCGGATTTAGCAGTTATAAAATCATCAATATCTGGGTGGTCACAACGCATGGTTGCCATCATTGCACCGCGGCGCGAGCCTGCCGACATAATCGTGCGGCACATCGCGTCCCAGACATCCATGAACGACAGAGGACCAGATGCGTCTGCGGCTACACCTTTCACATCTGCGCCCTTAGGGCGGATTGTGCTAAAGTCGTAACCGATGCCACCACCTTGTTGCATCGTAAGTGCCGCTTCTTTGAGCATGTCAAAGATGCCACCCATGCTATCTGGGATGGTGCCCATAACGAAGCAGTTGAACAGCGTAACTTTGCGCGCAGTGCCTGCACCCGCTGTAATCCGGCCGGCTGGAAGGAATTTAAAATCCTCTAGGGCCTCATAGAATTTACCTTCCCATGCGCTTGGGTCTTTTTCCACTGACGCGAGGTCGTTGGCGATACGGCGCCATGAGTCTTCAACGGTTACATCTTTTGGAGTGCCATCTGCCTCTTTAAAACGATATTTCATATCCCAAATTTGTTCGGCGATGGGGGCAGCAAAGCGGTTCATAGCATGATTCCTTAAGATGTCGTTGGATGTGTTGCAGAAGACTAACTAGCCCGTTTTTGCAGACGTCCACAACTACTTGATAAACTTTCCACCCAGACTAATTTATGCCACAGTTGGTACTACATTTAGATGGGGCGGGGATGAGCAAAGCAATCAATCTAGTAAAGTTATCAGTAGGCACTGAAAACGTTGAAGGTTTGGAAGATTGGCAATCCATTCGCCAGATGCAAACTGTTGACGGCTTGCCGCATCACGTCACTCGCATGTGGCCCAAGCGCGAAGCGGAAATATTAAATGGCGGCTCAATTTACTGGGTGATCAAAGGAGCGATCCAATGTCGTCAGCGCATAATACGCTTAGATGAGTTTATTGGCTCTGATGGAATTAGCCGTTGTTCGATCGTATCTGACCCTGAATTGGTGCTGACACAAGCTAGCCTAAAGCGTCCATTTCAAGGCTGGCGGTACCTCAAGGTTGAAGATGCGCCGATTGATTTGCCTAAAAGTCGCAGTCAAGAAGAGCCGTTGCCAGACGAATTGAACAGAGCCCTTGCTGAAATTGGGGTTCTGTAACTGGCTAACTGTAAACGATGGCTTTGCTGAACCTCAATCATGGGATGTTTATCTTGCCACACTATCGCGAAAATACGGGCCGCAGGGCGGTTTTTGCTAGCGCGAACGCGTTTGTCTCACTACCCGTTGTCTCGCTCGGGGGGGCATTTGATACCGGATGAATTTATGCTTCGTTTTTTTATAACCGCCCTTGTAGCCCTACTGATCTCCTTGACCTCAGCTCACGCAGGTGACCGCACCCGTATCGGGTATGGTCGCTTGATAACGAATGACTTTATCGGAGATGGTAAAGATCGCTGGCGCAGTGGCGCAGTGGCTCAGTCGCGTCTTCTCGCGTGTGGGGGCCTGAATGGTCAGGGCAATTGCCATCCGGTATTGGTGAGATCATCGAACTTCGCTTGGGCGCAGAAATCATAGCGCCAGAAAACCTGACAACCTTCCGTCGTGCAGATCGACGCTATGCCACATCTTTATCGATAGGGGCGCATACACATTACCTCGCTGGTAAGACTGAAGTGGCTGCCGGTGTCGATCTTGTTTTTGTTGGACCACAAACGGGCCTCTCGCAATTCCAACGTGCATTGCACAATGCGCTGGGGGTTCCGGAGCCAGACGACTCTGTCCTACGCAATCAGGTTGCAAACAGTATCAACCCAACGGTTTCGTTGGAGTTGGGGAGATCATTGGACTTAAGTGAACGCACTCATGTTCGCCCTTTTGTTGAGGCACGTGCAGGTGTGGAAACATACATGCGTGCCGGATTTGATTTAACTTTCGGTGCATTGGGGCGCGGAGAACTTTTGACGCGTGATACCGTCTCTGGCCAACGGTACCCCACCATTGCGAATGATTGGACTGGCTTAAGTGCGGTCTTCGGCGCAGATATCGCATATGTGGGGAGCTCAGTTTATTTCCCTGAAACGCGTGGTCCGGTTGTGAATAAAACACGCGAACGCGTTCGCCTAGGCGTGCACTGGCAGGGCAAAAAGGATACGGCTATGTTTTACGGTATGACATGGCTCGGTGAAGAATTTGAGGGGCAAGACGGCGGCCAACTTATCGGCTCTGCGCGGCTCAACTATAGGTTCTAATCGCAACACTTTGGGAACTGACACAATTTTGGTCTTCCCAGCATGATTCGGTTTTGTTAACGATTGACCAATAGAAGCCCAAAAGGGCTCGTAAATGAGGCAGGCAAGCAGGCAATGAAAACGGGCTTTAAAGGCACGTTCGTCATCTCCTGGTCGCAAACAGAAATAGACGGTCTTGAGGCCGCGCCAGTGCAATCCTTAGACGTGGGTGCGGCGTGGTCCTGGAGAGGGGACGCCATCCGTGTGGATGGCCCGGCTGAAGTGTTGCGGCTAGATAGAGCGGATGAATCAAAGAATCTACGTAAACGGGCAGCAAGAATGGTGCACCGTTTGGTCGGCGCAGCAGTTGATCACAAGCCACTCGTTCCACATGAGTTTACGGATGAAAATCCTCTTGTGGACTGCAGCTTTGTTGTCACCGATGGAGCGCAAAGCTACACCGTTACCTTGATCGAAGTTGGGCGGGGCTCTCAACCACTTCTGATGTTCTTAGATGAAATCCCGCCGCGTGATTGTGATCTTTGGGTCGTGCACCACACGTTGGGTGTGGTTTCAGCCAACCCAATGGGTCCCGAAAGCGGTGGCGTAATTTGCTTTACGCCGGGAACACGCATTCGCACCCCTGAAGGTTTGCGCTTGGTGCAGGACCTGCGTGAAGGCGACATGGTTCAGACCAAAGACAATGGTGCGCAAGAAATCGTTTGGAAAGGTGCGCGTCGCATGACTGGGGCACGCATGTTTGCGATGCCACACTTGCGTCCAATCCGCATCCGCATGGGCGCTCTTGGTGTCGAACGTCCCGATGAAGAGCTATTGGTGTCACCGAGCCACCGGATGTTGATCCAAGGGGATGAGGCGATGGCCTTGTTCAACACGCCCGAAATTTTGGTCGCGGCAAAGGATTTGATCAACGGTAAGACTGTGACAGTTGATGTGACCGTTCAGGAAGTGACGTATATCCACTTGCTGCTGTCTAATCATCAAATTCTCTGGGCAAACGGAGTGGAAACCGAAAGCTTCCATCCAGCCAGTGCAGCCCTCACGACACTTGAGGCGTCTGATCGCAAACGGCTTGTTGCTCAATTCCCTGACTTGGAATTTGATCCACATACTTACGGTGGCTACGCTCGTCGTAATCTTTCAGCGACTGAAGCTGCGATAATGAACCACGTGGCTTAAACGCCTCGTGGTGCCAATCACTCGGATTTGATCAGCTCTGCGATTATCGCTTTTGCGCTGTCAGACGACCAATCTGCATCACCGCGCAGTCTTGCGATCTCTTCGCCGTTTGGGTCCATGATCACCGTGATAGGCAATCCAAAAATACCCATTTGGCTGGCAAGTGCTTGCTTGGGGTCCTGATACCGTGGAAGGTTTTCAATGCCTGAATCTGCGAAGAATTTTGAAATGCCCGCAGGGGTGTTGCGACCAGTTGCGATTGTGACAACTTCAAAGTTGTCACCACTAAATTCAGTCTGTAGCTCTGACAGCATCGGCATTTCTTTGCGACAAGGTGCACACCACGTTGCCCAAAAATTAACCAAGACATATTTGCCGCTGTAGTCGTCTAAGGTTTTCTCGCCTCCGGCGTCTGGCAAAAAGAATGCCGCGCTCGACGTGGCTTCTGGCGTTGAATGGAACACCAATTTTTTCATGTCACCGGTGCGCAAAGCCGCCGCTGCGGACGAGTCTGCAAAGCTAGGGGTGGCACCAAGGGCAATCGCCGTATACATGATCGCAGCAATATAACGTTTCATTTTCCCTCCGAAGGGTCAGACGATGACAAAGAAAACCAGCAATACCATGTGGGGCGGCCGTTTTGCCGCTGGACCGGACGCGATTATGGAGGCAATCAATGCCTCAATCGGTTTCGACCAGCGCATGGCATCCCAAGATATCGAAGGCTCGCGCGCCCATGCCGCAATGTTGGCGGCGACAGGTATTATTACAGATAGTGATGCTGAAGCCATTCGTGAAGGCCTTCTCACGGTCTTGTCAGAAATTGAGGGTGGAACGTTTCAGTTCTCAACCGCGCTGGAAGACATTCACATGAATGTGGAAAGCCGTTTGAAAGAAATCATCGGCGAACCTGCAGGTCGTTTGCACACAGGTCGTTCGCGAAATGACCAAGTGGCTACTGACTTTAAGCTGTGGGTGCGTGATCAATTCGACGCCGCCGAAGCTGGTTTGATTGCTTTGATCCAAGCCCTTTTGGGGCAAGCCGAAGCAGGGGCCGATTGGGTCATGCCTGGTTTTACGCACCTTCAAACCGCGCAACCTGTAACATGGGGCCACCATATGATGGCCTATGTTGAAATGTTTGGCCGTGATTTGTCCCGTGTGCGGGATGCACGCAAGCGTATGAACGAATCCCCACTCGGTGCTGCGGCACTTGCGGGCACGTCTTTCCCAATTGATCGACACATGACTGCTGAAGCTTTGGGCTTTGACCGTCCATCAGCAAACTCACTGGACGCAGTGTCCGACCGTGACTTTGCCTTGGATTTCCTAAGCGTGGCCAGCATCACTGCGATGCACCTGTCCCGTTTTGCTGAAGAGTTGGTGATTTGGTCCTCTGCTCAGTTCCGTTTCGTTACACTGTCGGACCGTTTTTCAACGGGTTCTTCAATCATGCCACAAAAGAAAAACCCGGATGCTGCCGAATTGATCCGCGCCAAAGTTGGTCGGATTTATGGCGCGAATACTGGGTTGATGATAGTGATGAAGGGGCTGCCGCTGGCCTATTCCAAGGACATGCAGGAAGACAAAGAGCAAGTCTTCGATGCGGCTGATTCATGGATGCTGGCGATGGCTGCCATGGAAGGTATGGTCAAAGATATGACCGCCAATTGTGATAGCTTAAAAGCTGCCGCGGGGTCGGGGTTTAGCACCGCAACAGATTTGGCCGACTGGTTGGTTCGCGTTTTGGGCATGCCATTCCGCGATGCGCACCACGTAACCGGAACGCTTGTTGCGCTTGCTGAAAGCAAAGGCTGTGATCTACCCGATCTGACCCTTGAAGATATGAAATCAGCCCACGAAAATATTACAGCCGAAGTCTTTGACGTCTTAGGCGTGCAAAATTCAGTGGACTCGCGTATGTCTTATGGCGGAACAGCACCTGCGCAAGTGCGCATTCAGGTGCAGCGCTGGAAGGATATATTGAAATGATCCGATTTATTGCCCTTATTGCAGTGGCAGCACTTGCGTCTTGCGGCGTAGATGGTGCGCCGATTAAGCCTACTGTAAGCGCTGGTATTAACGTTGGTTCAGGTGGCGTGAAGACAGGTGTAAACCTTGGCGCAAGTAAGGGTCCATTGTCTGTCAATTGGAACCTGCTCTAATGCCGTCACCGTTGCGAATGATCTATTTGGCCCTCGCCATCTGGGGCGCTATCCATCCGATGTATTACTTTATTCAGTGGTTCGCCCAATACGGTTTCGACCTAATGGGTATGGTTGATGCGTGGCATGTGAATGCTGCGTCTAGCGGCTTGGTCTGGGATTTAACAATCGCATTTATCGCGCTGACCGTATGGATCATTGCCGAAGTTGCCGTGCGGCGCAATTGGATTGCTTTGATCGCAATTCCAGCAGCGATCTGCATCGGCGTTTCATGCGGTTTGCCACTGTATCTATTTTTACGCACGCGGCCTGTAACATAGGCCAGTTGCCATTGATCTAGCCCCCAATTCGTGGCTATTCACAGGTATGGATCATTTCTTATATAAAAACGGCGCATTGCACGCCGAAGATGTTCCGGTGGCCGAGATTGCCGCCGCCGTGGGCACGCCATTTTATGTGTACTCAACCGCGACATTGCTGCGCCACTTTAAGCTGTTTGATGATGCGCTTGAAGGTATGGACCATCTGGTCTGCTACGCGATGAAAGCGGCCAGCAACCAAGCGATTCTTAAAACGCTGGGCGATGCTGGTGCAGGCATGGATGTGGTCTCTGGCGGTGAATATATGCGGGCAAAAGCCGCAGGTGTTCCGGGTGACCGCATTGTGTTTTCTGGTGTCGGTAAAACGGCTGATGAAATTCGCCTCGCGTTGACCGGTGGTATCCGCCAATTCAACGTGGAATCGGAACCTGAGATGCAGGTGCTGAATGCCGTCGCGCTTGAGCTGGGCGTCGTTGCGCCGATCACCATTCGCGTGAACCCTGATGTTGATGCCAAAACTCACGCCAAGATTGCGACTGGCAAATCCGAAAACAAATTTGGTATTCCGATTTCGCGCGCGCATGAAGTTTATGCGATGGCTGGCGCGATGAAGGGGCTAGATGTCATTGGCATCGATGTTCACATCGGCAGCCAGCTAACAGATTTGGCCCCGTTTGAGGCCGCCTATAATAAAGTGGCAGAACTGACCGAAGAGTTGCGCGCCCAAGGCCACAATATCAAACGCCTGGATTTGGGCGGGGGTCTGGGTATTCCATATGAACGGTCAAACGAAGCCCCACCATTGCCAAGTGATTATGGCGCGTTGGTGAAACGTACGCTTGGCCATTTGGGATGCGAAATCGAAATCGAACCCGGTCGTTTGATCGCGGGCAACGCGGGCCTGATGGTCAGCGAAGTGATCTACGTCAAAGAAGGCGAAGACCGAGAATTCCTTATCATTGACGGTGCGATGAACGATTTGATCCGTCCTGCAATGTACGATGCGCACCATGATATCGTGCCTGTTGTTGAACCTGCTGCTGGTATCGAAATGGCAAAATACGATGTTGTTGGTCCTGTCTGTGAGTCTGGCGACACATTCGCCAAACACCGCGAAATGGCACCGATGAAGTCAGGCGATTTGGTCGCGTTTCGCAGTGCTGGTGCATACGGTGCTGTTATGGCGAGCGAATATAACAGTCGCCCACTTATTCCTGAGGTTTTGGTCAACGGCGATCAATTTGCGGTTATCCGCGCACGCCCAACCTTTGACGAAATGATAAATCGAGATACCATACCTGAATGGCTCTAGGCGCGTTGATGCGTTCAAGAGATTTGGGAGTGGTATCAAATGGTGTCAAAACCTTCTCAACCTGAAGTCCAGCGCGGGTTAAATGCCTTGCGCTGGCCGCTACGGTTTACATGGTTGGGGATGTGTTTTGAACGCGCGGCATACGCGCTGTGGCCATTGTTAAGTGTCGTTTTCCTGGTGCTTGCGGTTCTTATGTTTGGCTTGCATGAGCTTCTCCCACTTGAAATATTCTGGGGAGGTGCAAGCCTCGCCACGATCGCAGGTGCGGCCGCCCTCGGCTACGCAGTGTATAAATTCCGTGTCCCATCCAAAACTGATGCAATCGCCCGATTGGATCAAAGTCTCCCAGAGCGTCCAATTCAAGCGCTGACAGACACACAAGCCATCGGTGTAACTGATGCAGCGTCGGCTGCCGTGTGGACGGCGCATCAGACAAGGATGATTGTAAAGGCGAAGGCCGCGAAAGCTGTGCCTGCTTATGTGCGCCTTGCTTCGCGTGATCCCTTTGCATTGCGCTATGTTGCAATGATTTTCTTTGCCGTGGCATTGATCTTTGGTTCAGTTTTACGCGTGGGAACCGTTGGTGCCGTGGCGCTGCCCGATGACAAATTATCTTCAGCTCCGGTTTGGGAGGGGTGGATCGATCCGCCACGATATACTGGTCGCCCAACGCTGTATCTGAACGATCAACCAGAAGGGGCTTTGTCTGTTCCCGAGGGAAGTTTGATAACCCTACGCCTGTACGGCGAGGTTGGTGCGCTTGCGCTGTCTGAAACGGTATCAGGACGTACACTCTTTGCATCGGCATCTTCGACCGCTCATGATTTCAAAGTTATTCAAGATGGCGAGCTATCGATTAATGGACCGAATGGCCGAAAGTGGTCCGTCCGTGTTGTGCCAGACATCCCGCCGATCGTTGCCTCTTTGGAGGGTATTGATAGTGACGCTCTTGGCGTGATGACATTGCCGTTCTCGGCAGGTGACGATTACGGCGTTGAAAGTGGTGAAGCTTGGATAACTCTTGATTTGGATGGTGTTTCACGGCGTCATGGGTTGAGTGTCCCACCCCAAGCGCGTCCTGAGTTGACTGTCTCTCTTCCGATGCCGGTCGTGGGCGACCGCAGTGGGTTTGAGGAAAATTTGGTCGAAGACTTTTCCAAACATCCTTGGGCTAATCTTCCGGTTGTTATGAACCTCACTGTGCTTGACGCAGCAGAACAACAATCCCGATCAGAACCAAGTGCGCTTTTATTACCTGGTCGGCGCTTTTTCGATCCGATGGCTGCAGCAATTATCGAACAGCGTCGCGATTTATTGTGGTCGCGTGCGAACGCGCAGCGGATTTCACAAATCCTTCGCGCAATCAGCCACCGTCCGGAAGACGCATTTCGCAATGAGGTGACGCAGCTTCGATTGCGAAAACTGATTGAGCGACTTGAAACTTGGATCGAACTGGATCGGTTAACGCTTGTCGCGCAAGATGAGCTGGCAGAAGAACTGTGGACTTTGGCGATAGAGTTGGAAGAGGGCGATCTTGCGGATGCTTTAGAGCGTGTGCGCCAAGCGCAAGAGCGATTGAACCAAGCGATGCGTGACGGTGCTACGAATGCTGAAATCGCTGAACTGATGCGAGAATTGCGCGATGCCACCGAAGAATATCTAAAACAGTTGCAAAAACAGCAATCCCAAGACGGCGAGAGCCCACCCCAAGACGGTGGAAACTCAAGCCAGATGACCCAAGATGATCTTCAACGCATGATGGACCGTATCCAAGAGCTCATGGAGCAAGGCCGCATGGCTGAGGCTGAAGAAGCTCTAAAAGAACTACAAGAGATGATGGAAAACATGCGCGTCTCTGAAGGCGAAGGGCAAAGTGGGGACCCGGCCGGGGAACAAGCTATGGAAGGTTTGTCAGACACATTGCGTGAACAGCAGGGGCTGAATGATCAGGCGTTTCGTGATCTGCAAGAACAGTTCAATCCCAATGCTCAAGCGGGTGAAAGTGATGGCAACGTTGGACGCAATGGCGGGCAAGGTGAGGGCGAAAGCCACGAAGGGCAAGGTGGTGAGGGCAGCGGTGAAGGTTCATCTGGTCCGCCATCGAACCAACAAGATAATCTAGCTGACCGTCAACAAGCGCTGCGTGATGAACTGGAACGCCAAAAAAATGCACTTCCCGGTGCTAGCACGCCAAACGGCGATGCCGCACGAGACGCCCTAGAGCGCGCGGGGCGTGCGATGGAGAATGCAGAGCAGGCATTGCGTCAGGACCAATTAGGGCAGGCCATTGATAGCCAAGCACAGGCGATGGAAGCGTTGCGTGACGGATTGCAATCGTTGGCCGAAGCGCTGAGCGAAAATCAAGAAGAGCAGAGTCCGGGTCAAGGTGAGCAAGATGGCAACCGTCAAGCGCAATCAAGGGATCCACTTGGGCGGGGTCAAAACGGCGATGGTGTTGATCCAGAGGCAGAGGGCAACGTTTCTGATGCAGAAGTGTATCGCCGTGCCCGTGACCTGCTTGCTGAAATACGCCGCAGATCGGCGCAAGGCGAACGTACAGAAGCCGAGTTGGATTACTTGAAACGCCTTATCGACCGGTTCTAAGGTTAGCCATTGTTTTGAGAGGCAGCAGTGGCATCTAGCCACTTTGCTAACCCTTGCAATTGGCCGTCCAACCAGGCGCGCGCCTGATCCACCAAAGCGACAAAGTTGCTTAGGTATGGATCAACTTGTGGCACGGCTTTTGCGATGTCTGGCGCAAATATATACACGGCGGCCAAAATGATCGCGATAATAACGACCGCCATGAAGCCACGCTTAAATCCGCGCTTTTTACGCGATGGAGCTACGCCACTTTCATCGGTTGCAAACTGACGGTCATTGGTCGAACGAAGCGTAGAATTGATTTCTTCGATATCCGGAAGCAGATCACGACGCGATCCTAGAGCAGCAGCAGATGTTGTTGCTTCAATTTCTTCTCCGCGCATACGCGCCATCCGTTCGCGGGCTTCACGTGCACGGCGCGCAGCTTCATCTTCGACATCGTCGTCTAGGCCCAGATCAGGTTGGCTTTCTAAGCCAGTGTTCTCTTGCTCGCGAATTTCGGCTTCATGCTCAGCCTCTTGACGTAAAATGTCTGCAACTGCGGGGTCAATTTCTTTGCGCTGTGGCTGCGTTGAAATCTCAACGCGCTCTTCGTTTTCGGGAATAGCTATGGCAGCTGCTTCTTCTCCGGTTGGGGGCACATGATCAGGATGATGTTGAAACCACGTTTGACCACAGTTGGAACATTGAACATCACGACCTTCGGTCGGGACAACCTCGGTTGGCACCTCATATTGCGCATCGCAATTTGGACATATCAGTCGCATTGTCTGTTTTGACCCCGTGAATTCCTTGATACATAACATATGTTGCGGTGAATGGGCAGAAAAGTGCTATCTGCGATCAAAGGCTTAGAGGCGGTGGATTGCAACGGGACCGATGCTCAGGCACAACAGGTCCAATGAATTGGGGAACCTCGTGATTGAGCTAGAAAATGTTGCTTATAGCTATGGTGGCGGCGAATTGCTGTCCGATATTTCTATTAAGCTGGCACCGGGATCTTTCTATTTCCTGACCGGCCCATCGGGCGCAGGGAAAACGACACTTCTGAAGTTATGCTATGGGGCGCTATTGCCGACTGCTGGGCAGGTTCGCATCATGGGCAACGATGTCCGCAATCTGGATCGTGATGGCGTTGCTATGATGCGGCGCAATGTCGGCGTCGTGCATCAAGACGTTAAGTTTTTGGACCACCTCCCTGTTGCAGACAACATTGCGCTGCCGCTTACAGTATCTGGTCGCCAGCACGAAGCGGGTGGTGCGGACTTGGGCGAATTGCTGGCATGGGTTGGATTAAACCACCGTGCTGCTGGATTGCCGCCTGAACTGTCTGGTGGGGAACGGCAACGTGCGGCGCTAGCACGCGCAGTTATTATGTCGCCAGATGTTGTTTTGGCAGATGAGCCGACGGGGAACGTCGACTGGGAAATGTCGCAGCGGTTGTTGAAGTTGCTGATTGAGCTGAACAAAATGGGTAAGACTGTTTTGATTGCGACGCACGATCTATCACTGATCCGTGCGGCTAAATCCGAAGTTCAGGCCCGTGTATTGCGTATTTCAAACCGCAGATTGCAATTGGCAGGAGCGGATTTGTGAAGTTTAGTGTTTCTGAATTACGCTCTCTTTTCATTGGTGATAAGCAGGCTGATCGTGTTGTTCCACCTTCAGGGTTTACCGCACAACTGACATTGTTCGCAGCTGGTGCGATGGCATTTTTGGCCGTTTTTGCCTTGGCGCTTTCGTTGGCATCTGGCCGATTGGCTGCCCGTTGGGGCGATGAACTGGCCCGTACCTCCACCATTCGCATCGTTGCGCCTGCTGGTGAACGTGCGATTCAAACCTATGCGGCGCTGCGAGTCTTGGAAACAACAGCAGGTGTTGAAAGTGCGCGCGCGTTGACTGACGAAGAACAACAAGCGTTGCTTTTACCGTGGTTTGGCGCTGGAATTGACTTGCGTAGTTTGCCGGTCCCGCGCTTGATCGAAGTGGTCGAAAATCCATCTGGCTTTGACGCTGAGGGCCTTCGTCTTCGTCTGGCCGCCGAAGTGCCGGCCGCCTTTTTGGATGACCACACACGTTGGCGTGCCCCGTTGGTTCAAGCGGCAAATCGCTTGCGGCTGTTGGGTTGGATCGCAATTTTTCTGATCGGTGCGGCAGTCGGGGCAATGGTGACTTTGGCGGCAAACGCGGCCCTTGCGGCGAACGCACAGGTTGTTGCCGTCCTGCGTTTGGTAGGTGCCACCGATCGATATATCGCCGAAGCCTTTATTCGCCGCTTTACCATTCGTGCCTTTATAGGCGCGGGCGTTGGGGTGATTTTCGGAATGCTTGCAGTGTTGTTGTTACCATCTGCAGGCGACGACGCAGGCTTTCTTACAGGGCTGGGATTTCAAGGGGCAGGGTGGCTTGCGCCATTGCTGATCCCTGTGATGGCTGGGGGTGTTGCACTTATCGCGACACGCATCGCCTCACGAAGAGCGTTGGAGGCGCTTAGCTAATGATACGTTGGTTTGTTTCGCTAATTTTTATGATCCACATTTACTTTATGATGGTTGTGATCGGTCTACTTTGGGGTCCTTACGCATTGCTTTCTCCAGAAGGGGCGAGGGCAGGGGCCAAAGCTTACAGCCGCTATGTCTTCTGGTTATCGCGCTGGATGCTGGGTCTGCGCGTCGAAGTGCGTGGTCCCATCCCAAGTGGTGAGGTTATCATTGCCGCCAAACACCAGTCGTTCTTGGACATCATGATGATCTTTACGGCATTGCCGACAGCCAAGTTCATTATGAAACGCGAAATTCTTTGGACCCCAGTTATCGGGCTATACGCCCGTCGTTTGGGCTGTGTTCCTGTTTCACGCGGTAAACGTGGGGCTGCAATCACCAAGATGGTGCGTGATGTTGAAGCCGGGCATGCGTTGCCGGGTCAGTTGATTATCTATTCTCAAGGAACGCGTTTGGCTCCAGGGGTTAAAGCACCCTACAAAGTTGGGACCGCTGTTTTGTACAATCAGTTGCAGCAGGAGTGTGTGCCGGTGGCGACGAATGCGGGTGTTTTTTGGCCGCGTACAGGTGTGCTGCGCAAGCCGGGCCTTGCTGTTGTTGAGTTTTTGCCGACCATCCCTGTTGGTTTAGACAAGGACGCCTTCATGTCAGTTTTGGAAGAGGTTGTTGAAACCAAATCCAATGAGCTGATGGTAGAAGGTGGATTTGATCCATCATGAATTGGATCAAGGACATAGCATCCCTCGAAGGTCTCTATGGAGCCTCTGGTGATGCGTCTTTGCGTAAGGTGGCAACACAGATGACCCCGCTTTACCGCAAGTGGATAATGACATCACGATTGTGCGCGCTGTCGACAGTGGGTCCGGATGGCACAGACGGCAGCCCACGTGGCGATGATGGCCCTGCGGTCAAAGAACTTGATGAACACACATTAGCGATGCCAGATTGGCGTGGAAACAACCGCTTGGATTCGTTGCGCAATATTGTCGTCGATGGGCGTGTATCATTGATGTTTGTCGTTCCAGGATCGAACAATGTTGTGCGGGTAAATGGAACCGCGCGCCTAACTGATGATGTTGAATTGCGGGCACAGTTTGAACGTAAGAACATCCAACCAGCCACAGTAATTGTCATCAAAATTGCAGAGATTTACAGCCAATGTGCGCGTGCTTTTATGCGTGCGGGTACATGGTCACGCGATGATGCAGAAGGATTGCCAACTGTAGGGGAAATCCTTGCAGAGATGACTGATGGCGAAGTTGGTGGCCTTGCCTATGATGCAGAATGGGGCGGACGAGCGGCCAAGACAATGTGGTAACGCTTGAGAGTGTCTGAGATGCAAAAAAGGCGGGCTATTGGCCCGCCTATTCGGTTTTAGGAACAGTAATTAGGCGTGAATAGCGCCATCACCACAAGCCAAGGCTGCTTCGCGCACGGCTTCTGAGTAAGTGGGGTGCGCGTGGCACGTCATTGCCAGGTCTTCGGCGGATGCGCCAAATTCCATCGCGACGCAAACTTCGTGGATCAAATCGCCAGCCGCTGGGCCGATGATATGGGCCCCAAGGATACGATCCGTGTCTTTGTCCGCTAGGATTTTTACGAAACCTTCGCCTGCAAATACAGCCTTTGCGCGGCCATTGCCCATAAAGCTGAACTTGCCAACTTTGTAGTTACGGCCCTGTTCTTTCAGTGTTTCCTCGGTCTCACCAACGTTGGCGACCTCTGGGTGTGTATAGATCACACCGGGAATGACGCTGTAGTTCACGTGGCCATGTTTGCCCGCGATTTGTTCGGCGGCGGCAAGGCCCTCATCTTCGGCTTTGTGCGCAAGCATTGGGCCGTCGATCACGTCGCCAATTGCGTAGATACCTGGCACATTGCTCTGCCAATCGGCCCCAACTTTGATCTGACCGCGTGGGGACATTTCGATCCCTAGGGTGTCTAGACCAAGGCCGTTTGTGAAGGGTTTGCGTCCTGTGGCGACCAAAACTGTATCCGCTTCGATGACGTGCTCGCTGTCATCTTTGCGCAATTTGTAGTGCACTTTGGCTTTGGTTTTGTTGGCTTCGGTCTTTTGTACCGCAGCGCCCATGATGAATTTAAGGCCCTGTTTTGTAAGTAAATTTTGGAATGATCGTTGTACTTCGGCATCCATTCCGGGTGTGATTGCGTCCAAGAATTCAACAACTGTAACTTCGGACCCAAGGCGCGCATAGACGCTGCCAAGTTCCAGGCCAATGACGCCTGCGCCGATGACGACCATTTTCTTGGGTATTTTGCCAAGTTCTAATGCGCCGGTTGAGGTCACAACGATCTTTTCATCGACTTCAACACCCGGCAAGGATGCTGGTTCTGAACCGGAGGCGATGATGATATTTTTGGTCTCGTGGACGTCATCGTTGACTTGAACGTTGCCAGCGGCGGGGATGGTTGCCCATCCTTTGATCACGTCAATTTTGTTCTTTTTCATAAGGAATTCAACGCCTTTGGTGTTTTGACCAATGGTGTCATCTTTATAGGCAAGCATTTGCTTCCAGTCGACGGACGGGCTTTTGCCTTTGAGGCCCATGGCCCCAAAATTGTGCTCTGCCTCGTGCAGCATGTGTGAGGCATGCAGCAGCGCCTTGGACGGGATGCAGCCCACATTGAGGCAGGTACCACCAAGGGTATCGCGGCCTTCAACGATTGCAGTTTTGAGGCCCAATTGAGCGCAGCGGATGGCCGAAACATAGCCGCCAGGGCCTGCGCCGATGATGATCACGTCATAGTTTGCCATTGGGTTGATCCTTTGATTTTGGAACGTCGGTATAACGTCGGTATTGTATCTGTATTGCGTCGGTGCGTGGTCGGTTATTGCGGGGCGGGGCATTTGGGGCTTTGCCCCCGCCGCTGTGCGGCTCCCCCAGAGTTTATTTGGTAAAGTGAATTAGACAAGAGCGGCGATCAGCATGAGTGTTGTTGGGACGAAACCTGCAAACCAGATGAGGCTGCGCCACGGCGTCCAGCCAAAAGCGTAGGCGGGGATGTAGGCGATACGTGCGATCAGGTAGATGATGGCCAACGTGCCTGTGTAGGCGGTTGATTGACCCGAGATGGTGATCACGGTGCAGGCGATTGTGAAAAGGATCAGCCCCTCAAAGTGGTTGCTCATTGCGCGTTTTAGGCGGCCTGTGCGCAGTGACATCTGTTCTTCGAGTGGGGTGCCCAATCTGGCGGGGTCACGTGGGGACATGGTTTTGCCAACGCCCAGTTCGATGTTGGCTGGTATCGCCATCAGTGCGAATTGGATGACCTGTAAGAGGCCAGCGAGCGTGAGGACTGTGAGTTCAGTTGTCATTGCAGTTGTCCGTGACGGTTGGTCGATATGAATTTCGTTTGTTAAGGTAATGTTGCCATTGAGGCATGTCTTTTTGATGTGCCATCAAGGCTTTAGGATTAGTAATTTCTATCTTTAATTCGCCACGACAGGCCGCGGCATATATAACATAGCATACGGGACATAAGACTGCGGTCTGAGTGAACTCAGGATCTGATGCATAGTAGAACTCATGCGAGCAAGGAAAGCTGCCTTTTCCAGAGATCGTTCCCCAACAACCCTCGCAGTGGACATGGCTGTAGTCCTCATCAACAATAAATTCTTGTCGATACAATTTTTCTAAATCTTTCGAACCGGAGGTAAGTGGTCCAAGATTTTCATTGAGAAAGTAAAGCCTCCATGAAACATCAGCCCGCATCCATTCGCTGTGTAAGGGATTGTTTTGTGGTTTGTTTTGTTCCCTTCCGTCTACATCTTGGGCGAGCTTTGTAAACGTCTCAGAAAGGCTCTCCAAGAAATTGGCTAACTTATACCGTATGGTTTGACGTCGTTTATAACGCATAGCCATGCGACTTGAGTAACGTATAGCTATGCGTTTGATCACAGATCCATCAACAGACGACGTGGATCCTCGAGGGCTTCTTTCACACGGACCAAGAAGGTCACAGCGCCTTTGCCGTCTACGATGCGGTGATCGTAGGACAGGGCGAGGTACATCATTGGGCGGATCACAACTTCACCATTGATCGCCATTGGGCGGTCTTGGATTTTGTGCATGCCAAGGATGCCCGATTGTGGCGGGTTCAGGATTGGTGAGGACATCAGTGAGCCGTAGACGCCGCCGTTTGAAATCGTGAACGTGCCGCCCTGCATTTCTGCCATGGACAGTTTGCCGTCACGGGCGCGTGCGCCTTTTTCAGCAATGGCTTTTTCAATGCCAGCAAAGGACATGCCGTCTGCGTCGCGGATCACCGGAACAACCAAACCTGTTGGCGTACCAGCTGCGATGCCCATGTGGACGAAGTTTTTGTACACAACATCGGTGCCGTCGATTTCAGCGTTCACTTCAGGTACTTCGTTCAAGGCGTGTACGCAGGCCTTTGTGAAAAAGGACATGAAGCCCAATTTGACGCCGTGCTTCTTAAGGAACAGGTCTTTGTATTCGTTGCGCAGCGCCATCACCTCGGTCATGTCGACCTCGTTGTAGGTGGTCAGCATTGCGGCGGTGTTTTGGCTTTCTTTCAAGCGACGCGCGATGGTTTGGCGCAAGCGTGTCATCTTTACGCGTTCTTCGCGTGGTGCATCGTCAGAGGACACAGCTGCGCGGGGTGCGACAGCTGCG
>JAGSGK010000246.1 GCA_023955215.1 Paracoccaceae bacterium | reverse complement strand
TTGGTTTCACGATCACGATCAACACGAGCCACCAAAAGGATGGATATTTCGTACAGGCCATAAACAGCAACAAACAGAATAACTTGGGTGATAACATCTGGAGGCGTCACAACCGCGGCCAACGTCAGAATACCAACAACCGCATATTTACGCACGCGGCGCAGGCCATCGGCATCGATTAAACCAGCTTTGCCCATAAGCGTCAGAAGCACGGGCAATTGGAAGCAGAGGCCAAAAGCGACGATCAATTTCAATGTGATATCAAGCGTCTCGTTCACCTTACCGTTAAACACGATATCAATGCCCGTCTTGTTTTCAGAAATGTTCTCCGCCCCTGTTAACAAAGGCGATAACATTGACGGAAGATCCGCAAAGCCTAGAAAAAAGCGCATCGCAAGCGGTGTCACGATCAGGTGGGCAAACATCGCCCCGATCATGAACAACGCAGGCGAAGCAACGATGAACGGTAAGAATGCAGATTTTTCGTTGCGATAGAGACCCGGCGCAACAAAGCGCCAAAGCTGTGTCGCAATCACCGGAAAACTCAAGGCAAGCCCACCGACCATTGCAATCCGCAACAGCGTAAAGAAATACTCTTGAGGAGCTGTATATTGCATGACTGGATTAGGGTTACCCAATTCACGCATTGTTTTTTCGATTGGAAGTAAAAGGAAATCCAGCAGGTAGCCTGCAAAGATAAAACAGAAAAGCATCGCAATAACGAAAGCCGCAACCGAGCGGATCAAACGCGAACGTAGTTCGATTAGATGTTCAATCAGCGGTGCGCTGCTTTCATCCATGTGGTCTTCAGCTTGGCTCATGTTTCACTCTTTGGTGCGGGTTTCAACGCGGCCTCAGCCTCATCAGCCTTGGCCAATGCGGCTGCAGCTTCGTCTGCTTTGCGTGTTGCAGCAGCACGTGCCGTAGATGCTTGGATCTTCTTGGTCTGCTCGGCACGTTTTGCCGCCAACTTGCCTGTCTCGCTGTCAGGATCAATGTTCAGATCCTTTGTCGCATCGGCGGCGGCATCTTTAACGCTGTCTAGGGCCGATCCAATCGGGTTGGTCGCCGTCTTGAGGCTTTTTGAGATGTCGTTCATCCCCGACTCGTCCACGGCTTTGTTCATAGCGAATTGAAATTCGCGTGCCATGCCGCGGGCCTTGCCGACGAACTGCCCCACATTGCGGAACAACATCGGCAGATCCTTGGGACCGACCACAATAAGGGCAACGATGCCGATCACCAGCATCTCTACCCCGCCCATTCCAAACATGGCTTAAACCTTGTCTTCTTTGTCAGATTCAGGCGTCACGTCTTTGATGGTCTCAGCAACATCAGCTGCTTCGTCTTCCATCTCTTTGGTGCCTTCAGAAATGCCCTTTTTGAATGATGTGATGCCTTTACCGACTTCACCCATCAATGAACTGATCTTGCCGCGCCCAAAAAGCACCAACACAACAACAGCGATTAGCAATACTTGCCAAGGTCCTAATGACATAACGTGTCTCCTATTTTTATGTCTCGTACGCTCAAGGGCGCACCTCATTTATTAATTTCCTTTCTAGTCAGCAAATTGGGCAGGGAAAAGCGAGAATGGGCATTTTACCTAAGATCCGATTGGCAATTATGCCATGAAATAGTTAAACACGATGCAACTGACATGTTTATGTCAGTTGGGTTCTCTGCTAAGATGGCTGCACGTAAACAGGGTACAGCATGCAAAAATCCGACCGCCTATTTGAAATAATGCAAATGTTGCGAGGTGGTGCGCTGCATCGCGCTTCTGATATTGCCAATGCTATGGATGTATCGGTGCGCACAATCTACCGCGATATGGATCAGCTAATCGCATCCGGCGTACCCATCGAAGGGTCGCGCGGCATTGGGTATCGCACGTTGGACGTCACCACCCTCCCCCCAATGACGCTGACACAAGCCGAACTTGAGGTTTTGAACCTAGGATTGGCAATTGTCGTTGAAGCCGCCGACCCGACCTTTCGTGCAGCAGCGCAAAGTCTAGCCAACAAATTGGACGATGCTCTCCCAGAACGCAGTGTTGATTCAGCCGATGCTTGGAAGTTTGCACGCTCCCCCTTTGCAGATGCAGCACGCGGGTTCTCACACATGCCCTTGATCCGCGCCGCGATAAAGGCCAAGCAAAAGCTACAGATCACATACAATTCTAAGGGTGATAGGGTCACAACACGTACGGTGCGCCCGCTACAGATCGAATATTGGGGCCGTGTCTGGACGTTGACGGCATGGTGCGAAAGCAAATCAGCATTCCGCGTCTTCCGAATTGATCTCATTCAAACAGCAGAAGCGCGGCCTGAAATGTTCGTTGATGAAGTTGGAAAACGCTTTAGTGATTACGAACCTTAGCTTTTCAGCTTCCAACCTTTTTGTGGTGGCAAAAATGCTTCCACAGCTGCCTGTGCAATAACAATGGTATCGCTACCATTTTCAACAACAACGTTCATACCGCCAAACACGGCGGTAACTTCGGCGCGCCCGCGTGGCAGTTTGGCAACCAACGTATCGACATCAACTTTGTCGGGCTCTTGAACGCCAACCGTCACCTGAACACGCATTGCGTCGTGCGACATTTCAAGCGCACCAAACAACGGTAATGATGAGTGGCGAAATGCATCTTCGATCGCACGCGCACAGGCCTTGGTGTAATCCATACCGTGCAAATCGTTGCCCATGCCCATTTCGATAATAATGCGCTGTTCTTGAACACTATCAGTCATCCGAACGCTCCATATCAAAGGCGACAGACAAGGCAACGTTGGCCATAATCGTCGGGTTTCCGGTACCTTCAGGGCGCGCTACATCTAAGCCGCCTTTGTGAACCTTGAACGTCGTCTTGCCGTATGGGAACACCTCGGCCACAGCTTTTACATCGACCTCGTCAGGTTTCTGAACCGCAATCTCGACAGTGATCTGCATTGCATCTTTTGGGAAATCAAACAGCTCCGCCAAATTGATCGAATTGTGCCAAAGCGCATCTTGGACCGCACGCTTTGCAGCTTGGGTATAGTCCCCACGGCGCAGCGATGTGCCCATTCCAAATTCTGTCAAAAGTCGCATCACTCAACCTCATCCGCTTGAAATACAAAACATCTGTCGCGTGGCACGGTCAACCACATCACAGTCCCAACTTTGGGTAAGAAAACATTGGGCACGGTGGCCTTCATCAATGTATCATCGTGGTCTAAGCGGAATTCCACAAGGCTTTCGTTGCCCATGAAACGTGCACGTTCAACAACGGCACGCGCTGCGGTACCATCGGCAGGCGTTGGCTTTGGGCCCTCGCCCGCACGATCAAAGTCAATCCGTAGGTGTTGTGGGCGAAAGGTGATATCAACCTTTGTTCCGTCAGGCATCCCGGGCGCTAAGAACCGACCAAAGGGGGTCATTGCCAATGCGCCTTCGACAGTGGCGTTGAGCATGTTAGCATCACTAAAGAACGCAACAGATGCACGATCCAGCGGCCGTGTGTAAACGTTGTAGGGTGCCCCTTGCTGCACGATCTTGCCGTTGCGCATCAATGCGATTTCATCGGCCATACGCATCGCCTCGTAAGGCTCATGCGTCACAAGAAGCACCGCAGTATCTTCCTCTTTCAGAATACTCAGCGTTTCATCACGAATGCCATCTCGCAGGCGGTTATCTAGGCCAGAAAATGGCTCATCCATTAGCATAATGCGTGGTCGCGGAGCCAAGGCACGAGCCAAAGCAACACGTTGTTGTTCACCACCAGATAGCTGATGCGGATATCCATCAATGAACTGTGAAAGCCCCACACGGGAAAGCAATTCCTCGACACGCGTGCGCTTGTCGGCCTTCGATCCGGTCAGCCCGTAGGCCACGTTATCAGCTACGCTAAGATGGGGAAACAATGCAAAATCTTGAAACATCAGGCCAATTTCACGCCGCTCAGGCGGAACGCGCATGACCGTGTCACAAATCAGTTTGCCATCTACGTAAATTTCGCCGCTGTCTTGCATCTCAACGCCAGCAATCATCCGCAAAGTGGTAGACTTACCACAGCCAGATGGGCCAAGCAGACAGGTCACCTGTCCAGGCATAATCTTCAGGGAAACATCATCAACAACTGCGCGGCCATCAAAACTGCGGCGCAAGTTACGGATTTCAAGCCGTGGCGTGTGGTCATTCGAAGTGCTCAACGATGCAGCCTTTGTTATCCGATGAAAAGCGTCGGATTAGCAGCTATCAGCCCTTCCGCGCCCCCGCAAGCACTGCGGTAAAGCCAACAACCAAAACAACAATGCAAATCGCTAACAACTGTTCGTATTTGTGGCCTTCAGGAAGAATGCTGGCAATGCTGGGCCAAGCGCGACCAAAATAGGCAAATGCGCCTAGAATGGCTGATGTGAACGCCACAAGATAAGACCAAAGTGCGATTTGACGCCCCATCACCAATCCAACTATCAACACAGGTGATAGAAACATAGATGCAGTTCCTGACACGGCGACAGCATCAAACAGCGTCTTATTGCCCCACAGTGTTAAAGCACCACCTGCCAACATAAAGACAACCATCACGGCGCGTCCGCCATTGAGGCTGCGCGGCGCTAGGCGTAGCTCGTCAACAACCAAACGTGCGGCAGACGCAAGTGCGCTGTCCAAAGTGCTGAGTGCTGACACCAACAGCGACACCATCAATAATACAAATACCCACGTAGGGAACATGGTGCTCCACGTGCCTATCAATTCACCCTCATATTCGGCACCTGTCAGGCTGGCTTGGATGCCAAAGAACCC
>JAGSGK010000016.1 GCA_023955215.1 Paracoccaceae bacterium | reverse complement strand
TTAAAATAGTAACCTTGGACGCCAAAGACGATTACACACGCGTCGCCGATCTTATGTACCGCGCCAGCGACTATGTGGAGATGGAAACAGGCAAAGCCAACAACCCCGGGTTTGTGCACGCCACATTGAACGATGCCCCTCCTGTTTGTGGGCCAGACGACAGGTTTCTGCGCGGATTGGAACGCCCTGATGGCACACTGGCGGGATTTGCAGGCAGCATTCGCCACTATCCAAAACATGGGCATTGGTACATGGGGCTGTTGATTTTGGACCCCAATGCGCGCGGCGATGGTTTGGGGCGCAAAACTGCGCAACACGTTATTGACGAGGCGCGCGCCGACAACGCGCCGTGCATCCGCATTGCGGTGCTGGATGTGAACACCGGCGCGCGCGCCTTTTGGGACAAAATGGGGTTCGAACACGAACGCACAGTGAAGGCCTCTCAAAACGAAGACGGCAACGAACGCCACATTCTAAAACTAGACCTGACAGGGGAATAACATGCGACTGCAAGGCAAAGTAGCGATTGTAACGGGCGGTGCCTCTGGCTTTGGCGCGGGGATTGCACGCAAGTTTGTGGCTGAAGGTGCGCGTGTGATGATCGCCGACCTGAACATCGATATGGCCAATGAACTTGCGGCTGAACTTGGCGACGCAGTCCAAACCATTCAGACGAACGTGGCACGTGATGCAGACGTCGCCGCAATGGTGCAATCGACCTTAGACGCCTTCGGCCAGATCGACATTTTGATCAACAATGCGGGTGTCACACACCTGCCTGCGCCTATGGAAGACGTCACTGAGGACGACTTTGACAAAGTTTTCGCCGTAAATTGCAAGTCCGTGTACCTGACAGCCAAATATATTGTGCCTTTGATGAAGGCCCAAGGCGCGGGCGCGATCCTAAATGTTGCCTCAACCGCAGGCGTCAGCCCGCGACCACGGCTGAATTGGTACAACGCATCAAAGGGTTGGATGAACAACGCCACCAAAGGGATGGCCGTTGAATTGGCCCCTGCTGGCGTGCGCGTCAACGCGTTGAACCCTGTTGCTGGTGACACCCCATTGCTCAAAAGTTTTATGGGTGAAGACACCCCCCAGATGCGGGCCAAGTTCTTATCAACAATCCCCTTGGGTCGCTTTTCCACACCCAAAGATATGGGGAACGCGGCCTGTTATTTGTGCTCAGATGAGGCCAGCATGATCACTGGCGTCTGCATGGAAGTCGATGGTGGGCGCTGTATCTAACACAGAACAGCCCGCGCCGCCAAATCTGCAGAATAGAATAAATTTGGTGGGAAAAATGCCAGATGATCTGCCATTAGGTTATTAATTTTATTATATAATAATGACGGGCTAACATTATTCACACCTCAAAATGATAGACGTCTATCAGAAAATGATTGACGCCTGTCATTTTGACATTCTACAATGAAACAACAAAAGGGAGTGATCATGGTCAAGCCAACACTGATGGATGTCGCCGCAGCTGCGGGCGTTAGCTATGCCACAGCCGATCGCGTGCTGAACCGTCGTGGTGGCGTTGCGGAAAAGTCCGTTTTGCGCGTCTTAGCCGCGATTGAGCAACTGGGGTACACGCGCGATGTGACGGCGGCCAATCTGGCCCGTGGTCGGTCCTATAACTATGCGTTTTTGATCCCTGCCCAAGCTGGCGCATTCTTTGGAGAAATGCGCGCTGCGGTCAAAGCAGAGGCCAAAGCTCGCGCCAGCCAGCGCATAAACATAACGATCGAAGAAGTACCCGCCTTTAACAGCGATGGTTTGGCCGAAGTTCTCGAAAGCTGCATTGATCGTGATTTATCAGGTATTTGCCTTGTCGCTATCGACAGCCCACGGGTGCGCAAAGCCATCCAAGCGTTGCGGGCCAAGGGCGTGTTTGTTCTAACCTTGGTTGCTGATACCCAAAGCGACAGCCGTGATGCCTATATTGGCCTTGATAACTTGGCCGCGGGGCGTACCGCCGGGCGTGTTCTGTCGCTTGCCAGCCGCGATGGCGGTGTTGTTCTGCCCATCGCGGGCAGTTTGGACGCGGCGGACCACGCGCTGCGTTTCAAAGGATTCAAGCAAGCTATCGCCTTTGATGTCACCGTTTTACCCGTCATTGAGAGCTTTGATCGACCAGAGAACGTGGCCGAAGCGGTGCGCAGCACGCTGGAGGCCCATCCAAACCTGATCGGCATTTACAGCATCGGGTCTGGCCAGAATGGCCTGTTCACAGCCCTTTCAGAGGTTGAAAAGTCCGCCACTTACCAACGCCCCGTTGTTGTCTTGCACGACTTGGTTGGCAGTGTGCGCACGGCCCTCACCATCGGGTTGGTGGACGCCGTGATTGATCAAAAACCAGATCAACAAATCGCCCGCGCGCTTGATGCCATGAAAGCGTTAAGCGACGGCGAAACCCTTCCTGCCGATTTCGGAACCATCGTTCCGTCCCTTTATTTCCAAGATAACATGCCGCCTGCACCAGCAGATGGCCCAGAAAAAGGTCCCTCCTATGAGCAACTATTTTGACGCCATCGCCCCTATCCAGTTTGAAGGGCCAGACAGCACCAACCCATTGGCCTTTCGCCATTATAACCCAAACGAAATGATCATGAGCAAACCCATGTCCGAGCATCTGCGTTTTGCTGTGTGCTATTGGCACAACTTTGTTTGGGAGGGGAATGACCCCTTTGGCGGCCAAACGTTTGATCGCCCGTGGTTCCCTGCCGACACGATGGAACTGGCCAAGATGAAAGCCGATGCCGCCTTTGACATGTTCCGCATTTTGGGTGTCCCCTACTTTTGCTTCCACGACCACGATGTACGCCCAGAGGGTGCAACGTTGGCGCAAAGCAACAGCCGCCTGCATGAAATGGCCGACTACTTTGAGGCCAAGATGGAAAATGGTCCCAAGCTGCTTTGGGGCACGGCCAACATGTTCTCAAACCGTCGCTACATGTCAGGGGCCAGCACCAACCCGGATCCTGATGTATTCGCCTACTGCGCTTCAATCGTGAAGAACGCGATGGATGTGACACACCGATTGGGCGGTGAAAACTATGTGCTGTGGGGCGGTCGTGAGGGGTACGAGACCCTTTTAAACACCGACCTGTCGCGCGAGTTGGAACAGATGGGCCGCTTCCTAACCATGGTGGTTGAGTACAAACACAAGATTGGGTTCAAGGGCGCGATCCTGATCGAACCAAAACCCCAAGAGCCAACAAAACATCAGTATGACTATGACGTTGCCACGGTTTACGGCTTCCTCAAACGCTTTGGCCTTGAGGACGAGGTGAAGGTGAATGTTGAACAGGGTCACGCGATTTTGGCGGGTCACTCGTTTGAACACGAGCTGGCGATGGCCAATGCGTTGGGCATCTTTGGTTCTATCGATATGAACCGCAATGATTATCAATCTGGTTGGGACACGGACCAATTCCCCAACAACGCCCCAGAGGCGGCAATGGCCTATTACGAGGTGCTTAAGGCGGGTGGTTTCACCACAGGTGGCACCAATTTTGACGCCAAACTGCGCCGTCAATCACTGGACGCCGAAGACCTGATTGCAGCCCATGTTGGCGGCATGGACATCTGTGCACGCGGCCTAAAGGCAGCGGCAAAAATGATGGAAGACAGGGCACTAGAGGGCCCACGAGAGGGGCGTTACGCCGGTTGGACAGCCGACGATGCACAAGCGATGCTGGGCAATGGGGCCACCTTGGACGGGATTGCAGCCCAAGCAGAGGCGCGCAACCTTGATCCGCAACCGGTGTCTGGTCAGCAAGAAAAGCTGGAGAACATCGTTAACCGTTACGTTTAGGGTTTTTGGGCGGGGGTTATGACCTCCGCCTAAACGGCAGCGTATGCGGCCTCAAGCGATTGCATCGAAGGGCGGGTTTGAGCCCATAGTGCAGGATGTTGCGCTACGCCGACTGACCGTGATGCGCACAAAGCTGACCTCCAATATCTGGTCTGTTGTCGCGATGAATGCCTTCAGTCAATTTTGTAAGGGCTATCTGCGGGGGAGCCGCCATGATCCGTCCAGTTGCGGCTCTCTGTCTTTCTGTCGAAATGCAAGATGCGGTCATGATCTGGGTACGTCACTATATCGCCTGAAGACCTTGTGCCAATCACAAGATATCGGACTTCTGTGTTACTACAGTTTTGAAAGCTATGCCCAATTGGGGCTCCAGCTTTAAACGTCGCAACGTCGCCCGGGAACAAAATTACGCTATCATCCCCCTCGTGAAGTGTGACTTGCCCCTGCAATACATAAACCATCTCATCTTCACCAGCATGCCAATGTTTGACCGACGAAGAGGAACCTGGCGGCAGGATTTCTTCAAAAGCGCCAAACTGGGTCAACCCTCCGCTATCGCTGAAAAGGAGTGTATGATACGGGCCGCAAGGGTTGCCTGCGCCATCATCACTCTCAGTTTTAGCAGTTTCCTTACTGAACACAGGCATGGCAATTTTCTCCCAAAATCATTCAAGTCTCGGTGAGTCTAACAACTATTTCCTGAATTCAACTCTTTTGCCGATCGATTAAACAAACCTACTTGCTCCAGAGGTTTGTCAGTTCCTCTTGGGCCTGCAACGAGACATTGGCCATGGCAAAGCGAAAGCACAGTTTGTCCGCACACCCGCCATTTGAACAACCGCTATCCTCCCCCCACTACCCCTCAAAAAAATCCGCCCACAAAACACTCTGCCCAGTGCGGGCGCTTTCTTGTGCGGCCATGCCCATTGCCACGGCGCGCAAGCCATCCTCAAACGTCACGTCTGCAACCGCACGCTCCCCTCGCACCAAGGCCAAGAAACCCTCATGTTGATAGAAGGTCGATCCGTTGTGATCCCCTGCGTCTAGCAATGTGGGATCAACGGGGATTTCACGTACCTCTGGCCCGCTTGGATTGCGCGGGCTGACGATCAGTTGCGGGATTGGGGCATCACCCAGATGCGCAGGCCAGAAACGGCCCGGGCCCGGCACCAGCGCCTCGATCTTGCCTTTGGGGCCAACCACGCTCACCTCTTCTTGATAACGCGATCCCTCGGCGAACATGCACAATTCCAGCATCGCGCGCATCCCGTTCTCGAAATCAACAATGACATAACCGTTGTCGATGATGTCGGATGTTTGGCCGTCATATACTTCGTCCAGATGGTTCACGTTCTGGCCCGCACTGGCCATGATCCGCACGGGTTCTGATTTGGTCAGCAAGCGCATCAGATCAAAGAAGTGACAACATTTCTCAACGAATGTGCCACCCGATTTGGCGTTAAAGCGGTTCCAGTCTCCGACCTTTTCAAGGAACGGGAAACGGTGTTCGCGGATCGAAAGCATCTTGATCCCGCCAGTGGCTTCTTCCACCTCAGCCCGCAGGGCGGCGATTGGCGGCATATAGCGATATTCCATCGCGACCCAAACGGGGGATGGGTAGGTTTCGCTAAACTTGCGCACACGGGCAAATGCGTTTGGATCGGTGAACAGTGGCTTTTCCACCAAGATCGGCAAAGACCGCGTTTGCGCGATCTGTTCCAACTGTTCCAAATGCATAAAGTTCGGGCTGATGATAACCAGACAATCCAACGCCTCGATCGCCAACAGGGCATCAATACTGTCACAGAACTGCGCGTTCGGAGCCAAGGTCTTGGCGATCCCTGCCATGCCAGCATCGGGTTCAAAAATGGCAGCCACGTTGGTGTCAGGCAGCAAGGCGATATTGCGCAGGTGCTCTTGTCCCATCATGCCGCACCCGATGATGCCGTAGTTGATTAGCTTAGCCATGTTCGTATTCCTATTTCAGTCTTTGCACATAGATTGCGCGTGATGGGTCAAACCAAGTGCGTGAAAACTCGACCGCTTTGGGGCTGCCTGCCCAACTAAAGCGTTCTATATATCCTGTCAGCGCACCGGCGGGTTTTGTAAAGGTGTCAGGGGTCCAATCGGGTACAGCGGCCACGCTGACGCGGTCCTCTGCCGAGGTGATCCAGAACCCCAGATGTTTTTGGTAAAAGTGGTACAGCGAATCCGAAAGCGCATTGGGGGGTACAGTGCCCGCATCCCCGTCGAGCCAGATTTCCTCAATCGCGATGATTGTTTCATTCAAATAGCGCAGACGACGAATCCGCGTGCCGTGATCGGCCGTGCCAAACTGGGGCAAATCCGCAGGCTTTTTCAATGGCTGCACGTCCAAGGTATCCGCGCGCGGCAGCCCCCCGCCTTCAGGCAACTCAAGACGGAACATGCTGTATATGCTGGCCTCATCCGCGCCGTGGCGGATGTAATTGCCCGACCCCTGAAGGCGATCCAGCATTCCCTTTTTCTCGAGTATAGCAAGCGCTTTGCGCAGGGTGCCCACAGATGTGTTCAGCCCCTCTGCCATCTCGCGTTCAGGCGGCAACCGTTCCCCATCCATCAAACGCCCAGCCGCAATATCGCGTATCAGCAGCTCGCTGATCTGCACATATTTGGGCAGCGCATTGGGATTTGTGGGTTGGTCAGACACAGGGCTCCTCATCGCGCACAAACGCTGGAATGAAAGAATTGATACACCATTGATTTACACTAGATCGATTGCTATGCAATATGAAATTGAATAATTTTCGCAGGTTTCAAAATGACAGTTGTACCAATCACATCGCCCAATCTGACGGCCTCTGAGGTCTCGTGGTTTTCAGCCCTATGTTCGGACGACTATCAGTTTTTGGGTGTGCCGGACGGCGACCTGCGATCCAGCTGGGCCCATTGCAGTAACATCGTTAAAACCGCAGAGCAGCAGGGTTTTCGCAACATCCTGTGCCCGTCCTCATATCAGGTTGGTCAGGACACGCTGTCTTTCGTGGCAGGCTGTGCGCCGATCACCAAAGACATCAACCTGTTGGCAGCTGTGCGCTGCGGCGAGATGCAGCCCATCATGTTGGCCCGCACCATTTCGACACTAGACCACATGTTGGAAGGGCGTTTGACCATCAACATCATCAGCTCTGATTTCCCCGGCCAAAAAGAAGACAGCAATTATCGCTACCAACGCTCCCGCGAAGTTGTTGAAATCCTCAAACAGGCATGGACACAGGACGAGATCAATTATTCCGGCGAGGTCTATGACTTTAAGGGCCTCACCACAGACCCCGTCAAACCATACCAAACAGGCGGCCCACTTTTGTATTTTGGTGGCTATTCCCCTGCGGCGCTTGAGCTGTGCGGTCAACACTGTGACGTTTACCTGATGTGGCCTGAGGTAAAGGACGCATTGGCGGGCCGCATGAAGGCTGTGAACCAAGTCGCCGAAAAATATGACCGCACATTGGATTACGGGCTGCGCGTCCACATGATCGTGCGCGACACTGAAAAAGAGGCGCAAGAATACGCCGAATACATCACATCCAAGTTGGACGACGAATATGGCCGTATGATCCGTGAACGTGCATTGGATTCGACGTCACTTGGTGTTTCACATCAGGCCAAGAACCGTGAACTGGCCGATGAATTCGGCTATATCGAACCTAATCTTTGGACCGGTGTTGGTCGTGCGCGCTCTGGCTGTGGTGCCGCATTAGTTGGTTCCGCGGATCAAGTTCTAAGTAAAATCGAAGACTACAAGAAAATGGGCATTCGCGCCTTCATCTTCTCTGGCTATCCCCATATTGAGGAAGCTGAATATTTCGGCAAACTGGTCATGCCACACCTGGAAACCTGTTCACTTCCACATACATATGGTCGAGTACCAGCCGCCACCCCACTCACACCCCTTGCTGCAGGAGCACGCCGTTAATGGAACGCGTCACACTTTCCCCCTCTCTTGAACTTAGCCGTATTGTCTATGGCATGTGGCGCGTCGCGGACGATGCCGACACTTCGGTCAAACACGTCGAGGCGAAAATCAACGCATGCCTCGATCAAGGCATCACCAGCTTTGACCAAGCCGACATTTACGGCGATTATTCGGCTGAGGCTGTATTGGGTGAAACCCTGCGCGCCGTGCCGTCCTTGCGTGCCAAGATGGAGATCGTGACCAAGTTCGACATTATCGCGCCATGCGGCAAATACAGCGATGCGCCTGTCAAATATTACGACACCTCCACCGCGCACATTAACGCATCGGTTGATGCATCCCTGACCAACATGGGTATCGACCACATCGACCTATTGCTGGTGCACCGCCCCGATCCGTTCATGGATCACAATGAAACTGGCGCGGCCCTTGATGCACTTGTTTCATCGGGCAAGGTTGGCAACATCGGTGTGTCGAACTTTAAACCATGGGATTGCGACCTGTTGCAATCTGGCATGAAAAATCCACTGGTCACCAACCAGATCGAAATGTCTGCAACAGCGCATGAATGCCTGACCAACGGCGACCTGGCCTATCACCAAAAGAACGGCCAGCACGCAATGGCTTGGTCCCCTTTGGGCGGCGGTTCTTTGATGAACGGCAACACAGACGTGATGAAAACCCTTGATGTGATCGCAGGCGAAAACGGTGTGGACCGCGCGGCAGTTGCTGTGGCTTGGATCTTGGCACACCCGGCAAAAGTACTACCTGTCATGGGCACCAATAACCTAATCCGCATCGCTGGCCTTTCAGACGCGCTGAAGGTCAACATGGACCGCATCACGTGGTTCAAAATCTATACAGCAGCACTGGGCCGCGAGGTCGCTTGATGAAAGATATGGCATCTGAAATGACAGATCAAACCGCGCAAAACTTCGCCCCTGACGGCGACAACACGCGACTGCTGCGGGACGCCTTTGGGCGTTTCGCAACCGGCATCACCGTGATCAGCACAAAGACGGATGACGGCGTGATCGGGATGACGGCCAACAGCTTTTCCTCCCTCTCGCTGGATCCGGCCCTTGTGATGTGGTCGCCCGGTATTAATTCCAGCCGGTTCAAACATTTCTCACATGCCAAACATTTCGCGATCCATGTGCTGTCAGATCAGCAAAAAGACATCTGCGAAGCCTTCGCGAAAAACGGCTATGCCTTTGGGGATATCCAGCACAGCTTAAACGACCACGGCGTGCCGTTGATCGACAACTGCCTTGCGCGTTTCGAATGCAGCCACGTGGCAACCCACCCTGCAGGCGATCATGTGATCGTGGTTGGACAAGTCAACAATGCACAGCTGAGCGTGGGCAAACCGCTGGCGTTTTTCTCTGGCAAATACGGGACTGTTGAAGGGGCTTAACGGGTTTTGGGAGCATCGCGCTTCAGCGATGCCTACCTCTGCGCAGTGTTCCTAAACGCTCGCGTCGGCCAATATCGGTTTATTGTTGGTTTTGTGCCGCGCAATGAACTTATCTAACTTGGCGTGATTTGGAATGTATCTGGCCGGCGTTGTCAAACATTCCATATTTTTCAGGTCCGGAAAGATCGCGCTAATTTCATCAATCGCGTCCGGCCCAATCGTTTTTTCAGCCTCACCACCAAGCAACAATGTTTCACTTGGCAGACCGTTCGCAAAGACGATTTCATGGCGATCACAAATGAAATGAACGTAGGTGACGCTTTGGACAGCAGTGTCAACAAAGACCCCCGAAAGGCCTAGCAACTTAACAGCTGGCACCAATATTTCGCGCTTACCGAACATACGTTCGGCGATGCGAGATCGGATTAAGACGCGGTGTTGACGTGAAATCTTCAAATCAACCTTTGGGTAGCCTGGTCCAAGCGCATCCGCGAGAATAACAAGAGGGCGAAGTTTTGGATTTACGTCTAATTCGCGCCGTTGGATTGTCTTTCGCGCAATCCAACGCACCGGCTGCACGCCATTGTCTTGCGTCATAACGGCATCGCCAACTGACAGTTCGTCGACAGCAACCCTGCCGGTGGGCGTGTCGATCTTCGTGCCATCCGCAAAACAGACAACATTGGCAGAAACATTCACATCGTCGACGAATGCTTCGCCAGAGTTCCCGCCGGTCCGCCCCGCCAGCACAAAGTCCCAGCCATCCTGTGAGGTGCTCGTCCACTCACCACTGGGAATAGTCGCGCTTACCGAATACGGGCCAAAGCTTGTCGTGACATTGCCAGATGGATCGATGTCTATCGTGAATGCAGAGGGTGGCAGCGAAGAAGCATTGCCGATGCTGACCGAGTTCAGTTCGACACCGTTCCAGACAATCGCTAGCTTATCACCACTCCAATCGAACGGAATAACTTGGATCGCCAATCCAGTGGAAACGCCAAATTCTTCGTTTGAGTTGAGGGACGCCGGATCACCCAGGTTGAAACTGAAACCATCCGGTTCGCCATCTCCCCACGGTCCTGACCCGGAAACGAACTCCAACGTCATGTCTATGTCGAAACTATTTACACGTGCCGAACCGGTTATGTTTGCATTCAGATCTAATTTATTTTCGTTCCCACTGCCGGCAAAGAAAACGAACTCATTGTCGCCGTCACCAGAGGCAGAAGAATTGAAAACACCCAGGCCGGTCCCTGTGGTGCCATACTGTGTTGCGCCGTTAAGATTATCGCCGTCACCATCCGGATCAAATGTATTATTGTACACAAAGGTAGACATAAAAACTTCCGATAGGCCAAGCAGCGAAGAATCCTAAAATAGTTAAGTTGATTTAAGATATCGTGTACTCTTTCGAGCTTGCGGGATGTCTTTTAGGGGTTTGGAAGGCACCCAATTGAGTGCGCACTGCAACCACGAGCACCAAATCGTTAACGCCGCGCAATTTTGAACAAGGTGTTAACGCTTGCGCGGAACCCAAACTGTACAAAACACAGCCTTAACTGCACAGTTCCCCCAAAATGCATGGATTTTGGCCCATTTCAATCAACCCAAATTGCACATTTTGCGCCCCATTTTGTTCAGTCTCGCGCGAAACGAGCACCGAACGCTGGGTTAAAGCACGGGGCCTAATGTGTCGCGGAACACCAATTTTGTCTTCAGCTCATAGGACTGTATCGGCGCGTCGTCTTTAACTTTGGATGCCAATGCAATCGCCGCCTGTTTCCCCATCTCGCGGTGCGGCACCAGTACGGTTGTCAGGGCCGGAAACGTTGCACGGGCCAGATCAAGGTCATCAAATCCGATGATTGAAACCTGTTCTGGAACCTTGATGTCCAACTCTCGCGCACGGCGCAAAGCGCCCACGGCCAAGACATCATTCCCGCATAAAACTGCGGTTGGTGGTTTGGCCGTTTTCATCAGTTCGTCAAAGGCAACTGCGCCCTCATCAATGCCGTAATATGTTTCCACAACTTGCAGATTAGAGGCGTCCAAACCCGCCTCAGACATTGCATCCTGTATCCCGTGCAAGCGCGCAGTTGCACGGTCATTGAATTCAAGTTCTGCAGAAATAAGCGCAATCTGCCTATGTCCTAAAGATATGACTTCATTGGCTATTTCCTTCATAGCTGCCGCATTATCAAACCCGACAGAGGGACGCGTGGCAGCAGTGTCGTACACCCATGATATCAGCACTGGCACCCCTTGGGTTTCAAGGAACCGATAGATTTCTGGATCGCGTTCATGCCCGATCAACAACAACCCATCAGCCCCCCGCGCGACAAGCGAACGGATCTGCTGTTCCTCGGTTTCAGATGAATATGAGGTGCTGGCAACAAGTGTCGTAAAGCCGTGCAGTTGCAGCTCTTCTTGGAAGGCTTGCAGCCCTCTGGCGAACAGCGCGTTGGCCATTGTCGGGATGATCGCCCCGATCGTATTGGTGCGCCGCGCCGCCATGGCTTTGGCCCCAAAATCAGGAGAGTACCCCAATTCGCGCACTGCATTATTGACCTTTTCCTGCGTGCGCCCTGCCACCTGATCGGGGAAATTCAGGCATCGCGAAACAGTTGCCGTCGAAACCCCCGCCTTGCGGGCGACATCTTGAAGCGTTGGTTTATTTACATTCTGTTTCATTACTACCTGCCCGCTGGCTGAGCGGAACTTAATCCCTTGGTACGGGAAGAACCACACAATATGCCGCATATAAATGTAAGCGCTTGCATCATGTATATGTAAGCGCTTACATTAGTCAATGAATCGTCTGGCGACTGGGAGGTAGCACGGCATGTCATTGATCTACTCAGGCGTTATGGGGGCCGTTCGGATGCGCATTGCGCAACCTGCGAAACCCTTCCCTAATTTCATTGTTCATCGCTGTGTATGCCAGGCGTTTTCGCCATCCCACACAGACGCGATGCGTCCCTACATCACTCAATAAGGCTGACTTACATGGCGAGAGACTATCTTAAAAAAGCAACACTCACCGCACAATCTGGCGCATCTGATGTGCATGATATCGTTCGCAATATCCTGAACGATATCGAAGAGGGTGGCGATGAAAAAGCACGCGAATACGCCAAAAAATTCGATAACTACGATGGCAATATTATCCTCACGGATGAAGAAATCGCTGCGGCCTGTGATCTAGTTCCACAAAAATTGAAAGAAGACATTCAGTTCGCCCACGACAACGTTCGCCGCTTTGCCGAAGCACAAAAATCCACCGTCAGCGATATCGAATATGAAATCGTCCCTGGTATGATTGCTGGTCAAAAAGCGATCCCAGTGGATGCTGCAGGGTGCTACGTTCCCGGTGGCCGTTACAGCCACATCGCATCTGCGATCATGACCGTGACAACAGCGAAAGTTGCGGGATGTAGCCACATCACTGCGACGTCCCCACCACGCCCGGGCGTTGGTGTTGCACCCGCGATCGTTTACGCGGCGCACATTTGTGGCGCTGATACAATTATGGCCCTTGGCGGCGTCCAAGGCGTTGCCGCAATGACTTTTGGTTTGTTTGGCCTGCCCAAAGCCAACATCCTTGTTGGTCCGGGCAATCAGTTTGTGGCTGAAGCAAAGCGTATTCTATTTGGTCGCGTTGGCATCGATATGATTGCGGGCCCAACTGACAGCTTGATCCTAGCGGACAAAACAGCCGATCCACATATCGTTGCGACCGATTTGGTATCCCAAGCAGAGCACGGTTATAATTCTCCTGTTTGGTTGATCACCGATGATCGCGCATTGGCCGAAGATGTCATGGCCCGCGTCCCTGCTTTGATCGACGACCTACCAGAGGTGAACCGCGAAAATGCCTTTGCAGCATGGCGCGATTATGCAGAAGTGATCCTATGTGCAGACCGCGAAGAAATGGCCGCTGTATCCGACGAATATGCACCAGAGCACCTGACTGTTCAGGCCGAAGATCTGGATTGGTGGTTGGGTCGTCTTAGCTGCTATGGCTCATTGTTCTTGGGCGAAGAAACCACCGTTTCTTATGGCGACAAAGCGTCTGGCACGAACCACGTTCTGCCAACATCTGGTGCCGCAGGATACACAGGCGGTTTGTCTGTCCACAAATACATGAAGATCGTGACGTGGCAGCGCACAACACGCGATGGCTCAAAACGCATTGCTGAAGCCACAGCACGCATTTCACGCCTTGAAGGCATGGAAGGTCACGCGCGTGCAGCCGATGTACGTTTGGAGAAGTATTTCCCCGACGAAACATTCGATCTTACCGCAGATGGGTAATGTCGCCCAAATGTTTGACCTGACAGGCCGTGTGGCCTGTGTGACCGGGGCCAGTGCTGGCCTTGGTCAACAGGCGGCCGTCGCATTGGCGGCGGCTGGTGCAACGGTGGTTGGCGTTGCACGCCGCGCCGACGCACTGACAGCATGGGCAGAAGCGACAGGCGCAAACGCCGCAACTGTCGCGGCAGACCTGTCGCAACGTGATCAAATAAGCGACATTGCAGCACGGATCGCAAAACCCTTTGGCGCACCTGACATTATCGTGCATGCAGCGGGAATTAACACCCGTGAGACGGCAGATGACGTGACCGCTGAAGGCTGGGACGTCACGATGAACCTGAACCTTGCGGCACCGTTCTTTTTGACCCAAGCGTTGGTCCCAGCGATGAAAGCCAAAGGTTGGGGACGCATTGTGAACTTTGCATCGCTTCAAACCACACGGGCGTTCCCTGCGGGCCTTAGCTATGGCGCATCCAAAGCAGGTATTGGCCAGTTGACCCGCGCAATGGCCGAAAGTTGGTCTGGTGATGGCATCAACGCGAATGCGATTGGTCCGGGATTTTTTCCAACGGAACTCACTGGGCCAGTGTTTGCTGATCCAGAACGTGCGGCACGCAATGCTGCCCAAACCTGCGTTGGACGCAATGGTAAGCTCGAAGATATTGATGGCCCCTTGTTGTTCTTATGCTCGGACGCATCTGCCTTTGTAACAGGGCAAGTCCTTATGGTTGACGGAGGATATACAGCGAAATGAAAGCATTGGTTTATGACGGCCCTGAAAAACTGGGTTTCCGCGATGTCCCTGATCCAACACCTGATGCCGATCAACACTTGATCAAGGTAATGTCGGTTGGTGTTTGTGGGTCTGACATGCATGCATACCTTGGCCATGATGATCGCCGCCCTGCCCCATTGATCCTAGGGCATGAGGCAGCTGGCGTTATTGTCGGTGGCCCGCGTGATGGCGAGCGCGTAACCGTCAATCCGTTGGTCACATGTGGCACATGCCCTGCCTGTAAATCTGGTCGTGACAACCTGTGTCCTGAACGAATGATCATTTCCATGCCGCCGCGCGAAGGTGCGTTTGCGCAATTCATTGCGATGCGCGGTGCGAACCTTGTGACTGTGCCAGACCATGTATCGCTAGATGCTGCGTCCCTTGCGGAACCTATCGCATGTGGTTGGCATACTGTGAGACTTGCCAAAGAAGCGTTGAGCGGTTCGGCGAAAACTGCGCTTGTGATCGGTGGTGGTGCCATTGGTCTGGGTGCAGCCCTGTCATTGGCGGCCCAAGGCGTTAGCGACGTAACAATTGTGGAACCAAACGCGTTGCGCCGTGATGTGTTGAACACGCAATGCGGCCAAACGGCGATTTCGCCCGATGACCTGTCAGCAGACGCGATGTTCGATCTGGTTATCGACGGCGTGGGCTACGCAGCGACACGCGCAACAGCATCTGCACATACGCGCCCCGGTGGCGTAATTGGGCACATCGGTTTGGGTGAAGGTACGGGTGGGTTAGATGTACGTCGCATGACCCTGCAAGAGATCACCTTCATTGGCACATACACATACACAGTCCAAGATTTTCGCGATACTGCAGCCGCCATCTTTGACGGGCGCTTGGGTGCCTTGGACTGGACCGAACAACGCCCACTTTCAGATGGAGCATCTGCTTTTTCAGACATTCTCGCGGGCCGAACTGCCGCGCCAAAGATCATCCTTAATCCTCATACTTAATCCCGCAACCCATTTGGTTGCTTATCAAAGGAGCTTACTCAGCCGTGAGTATATCTAAAAAAATCGTAGATGACCTCGTCGCAAACGACGTTTCATTCATCACGACCGTGCCTTGCAAGCAGCTTGCTGGTGTTATCGAAGAAGTCGAAGAACGTGATGAAATCTTTCACATTCCTGCGAACAAAGAAGACGAAGGCATGGGCCTTTGCGCTGGTGCGTGGATGGGTGGAAAACGCCCGGCAATCATCATGCAAAACACAGCAATCGGTGTCACAATCAACACTTTGGCGACGCTGACACAGTTTTACCGCATGCCACTTCCGATGTTGATTTCATACCGCGGCGAACTGCGCGAGCCAGTAGCATGTCAGGTCGAAATGGCGGTGCACACAAAGGCATTGCTGAACCAGTTGAACATCCCGACCTATCACTTCCACAAGGAATCTGATGCGGACGAATTGGATGCGATCCTGAAATACACATTCATGTGCAACAAACCTGTGGCGATCCTTACGGATGCGTCCTTCTGGGGAGGCTACGGCGACCAATGATCCGTTCTGAAATCCTGCGCGAAATCGCGCCAATCATTCGTGACCAATTGGTCGTTTGTAACATCGGCCTACCAAGCCAAGAACTGCACATGATCGATGATCAGCCAACCAACTTCTACATGTTGGGCACCATGGGTTTGTCTTCATCCATCGGTCTTGGCCTTGCTTTGTCACAAGACAAAACCGTTATCTCAATTGATGGCGACGGTTCTGTTTTGACCAACCTTGGCACCTTGCCAACAATCGCCAACAACGTTGCTGACAACTACATTCTGTTGATCATCGACAACGGTTCTTACGGCTCAACGGGTGACCAGCCAACATACGCTGGCATGAAGACATCCCTAACAGCAGTGGCTAAGGCCTGTGGTTGTGAGAATGTTGTTGAGTGTCAGGACGTCGACACCGGCAAGGTTTTGCAAGCAGCACTCGACAGCAAAAAGATGACGATCATCGTGTCCAAGTGTGACAGCGGCAACATCAAACTGCCTGTCATCACCAAAGACCCTGTCGTGATCCGCGATCGCTTTATGACAGCGGTTGCCAGCTAAGATGACATTGAACATCCATTCAAGCGAAGACGCACGCCGGATTGCCCAGCGCCGTCTTCCTTGGATGGTGTTCGACTACATCGACGGGGCCGCAGGGCGTGAAACAGGGGCAGCACGTAATCGCGCCGCCTTTGACGCTTTGACCTTGCGGCCTCGCATTCTGCGCGACGTCAGTCAGCGCGATCTCACATCCTCAGTATTCGGTCAAAAGACCAACGCCCCCTTTGGGATTAGCCCAATGGGCATGTGCAACCTTTCAGGCGCTGGCGCTGACCTTATGCTGGCCCGCCTTGCCGCGCGTGAAAACGTGCCGTTAGGCGTATCCACTGTTGCCTCAACCGCGATGGAGCCATTAATCGAAGCCGCTGAAGGCAACGCATGGTTCCAGCTGTATTTCAGTGGTGACGGCGTTGGGACTTTCAAACTGGTCGAACGCGCCAAGGCTGCTGGATATAAAACCATCGTCCTAACCGTAGACGTTGCCGAAGTCGGACGCCGCCCTCGCGAACTGCGCCACGGCTTTACAATGCCATTCCGTATTGGCCCCAAACAATTCGTCGATTTTGCACTGCACCCGCGCTGGTCCTTGACCACGCTGTTCAAAGGCCGCCCTGAAATGGCGAACTTTGACATGCCCGGGTATTCCTTTGACCGCACAGAAAGCCGCGCAGGTGCCAACTGGGACACGCTTGCCAAACTGCGCGACATGTGGGCCGGCAACTTGGTTGTTAAGGGTGTGTTGGATGCTGAAGATGCGATCATGCTGCGGGATGCTGGCGTGGATGCGGTCCAAGTATCCAGCCACGGTGCCCGTCAACTTGATAGCGCCCCATCGCCAATTTCAGTTCTACCTGCCATTCGTGAAGCGGCTGGACCTGATTTCCCATTGTTCTTCGATTCAGGCCTGCGCAGTGGTGAGGATGTTGTCAAAGCATACGATCAAGGCGCTGACTTCACCTTCTTAGGCCGCATCCTTCAGTTCGCAATCGCAGCGGGTGGCGAGGAAGGGTTGCAACGTCTTTGGGATGTCTTGCGCGATGAAACCAGTATCACGCTGGCACAGATTGGCGCGACGTCTTTACCTAAAAAATAAATCAGACCCTTAGTTCTTTGAGCGACCTTAAAAGCAGATACCCTCACGCAACCCCAAAGGTCGCGTGAGGGATTTTTGTTAGCGCTTGAGGCAAACACCGTTCAGCGCAAGTTTACATTTGCCTTGGCCATCATGGTCATCACCACCGCCACCACCGATTGAGATAGTCGGACATCCAACTCCACTGATTGGTGATGCGCCTGTGTTTTTACAAACACATGAGCGTGCGTTCACTTTGCGCATGTTCGAGTAGCGACACTTACAAGCGTTACCGCTTTGAACCGTGGATCGGGAGTCACAGCTGGCTGCTTGTTGAGGCGTATAGCACTGACCCTTCGAATTTTTCTTTTGACCGTCCGGGCATGAGACGTCCGGAACATAACATTGTCCTTTCGAGTTTTTACGCTGGCCAGCTGGGCAATCTTTACTTGGTGTAAAGCACTTGCCTTTGCTGTTCTTTACCTGACCCGGTTCACAAGTGACCTTTGGTGTGTAGCAAACCCCCTTCGAGTTCTTCACTTGTGGTGCCTTACAAATGATAGGACGTGGAACAGGCGGTAGATCAACCGTGATACAGGACTGTTCGTTGACGTATACGTTTTCGATAGCGGAATTCGGGCGGCACACATCGCATTGCAGGGACGTGTTGGAACAGGGTTCACAAGTTTTAGAAACGGGATCGGAACCGAAGATTGTAACGGTCACGGCACGCATATTGCAGCCACCATCGGTGGCCGTGTTTATGGCCAAACGGATCAAGCACGGTTGATTTCGGTAAAGGTATTAGACAACGCTAATTATGGCGATGTATCTACGTTAATCGCGGGTGTTGAGTGGGTTTTAAAACAGCCTGGCGATAAACGTCTGGTGAACATGAGCCTCACGCGAAAAGCCCTGTATCCACCGACGGACTCGTTGCTAGATATTGCTGTTACCGCGCTCATTGACGCCGACATTCCTGTCATTGTTGCGGCGGGTAATTCACGCTCAGATGCGGGACATTATTCGCCAGCACGCGTGCCAGAGGTCATAACGGTGGGTGCATTGGACGGTGAAAAAATCGCTGAAACTTCAAACAGCGGAACAATGGTTGATATCTACACGCAGGGCGAAAACATTCTGTCCGCCGCGATTGGTGACACATGTGGCCAAGTCGTCAAATCAGGGACTTCAATGGCTGCTGCACGTGTTGCAGGACGCGCCGTGTTAATGATGGCAAATGGAATTGTCCCGAAGAATCTAGCCACAGCACTGCAAGGCGAAGCGACACACGTTGAGACTGGAAATTTCACAGGTGAAACATCACGGTTTGTTTTAGATACTGGTGGGGCGGGGGATCTGAGCAACCCGTTGTGCCCAGACGCGACCAAACCATTGGCCGCGCCCGAACAGTAATATCACAATTGAACAGGTTGTCCTGTCTCAAGGGATTTTGCCGCTGCATCTGCAAGGCGCTGTGCAGCCACCCCATCCGCGATACCTGGCGTTGGCGAAGTGCCAGCGTTGACAGCAGCGATAAAGGCTTCCATCTCTGCAATGTAGGCCGCCTCATACCGTTCAAGAAAGAAGTGCTTGTTCGGCGCTGTGGTAAATCCATTGCCGCCTGCTTGCTCAACCAAATGCTCAAGTTTGTTAGCTGCGCGTAACATGCCGTCAGAACCGTGGACTTCGATCCGTTGATCATATCCATACGTCGCGCGCCGCGAGTTGTTGATGAGCGCGATTTTACCAGAAGCCGTTTTAAGCGTTACAGCCGCAGTATCGATGTCCCCTGCCTCCCCGATCTCTGGATCGACAAGGCATGAACCTGTGGCGAACAACTCAACAGGTTCTTCGCCCAACAGGAAACGCGCCATATCAAGATCGTGGATCATCATATCACGAAACAGGCCACCTGACTGCTTGATATAGCTAACTGGAGGTGGGGATGGATCGCGCGAAGTAATTACAACCATTTCTGTTGCGCCAATCACGCCTGCATCAAGCTGTGTCTTGAGGTGCGAGAAATTTGGATCAAAACGACGATTGAAGGCTGTGAAAAAACCAACGCCCGCAGCCTCAACCGCAGTTTTACATTCAGCGGCCCGTTCAGAAGACAGATCAATTGGTTTTTCACAAAAGATCGCTTTGCCCGCTTTGGCCAATGCATGGATTTGGTCGTAATGCAGAGTTGTCGGCGTCGCGACGATCACCGCATCAATATCAGACGCGGCAATAATGTCTTCAGCGCTGCGCACCTCTGCACCATACTGCCTTGCCAATTCCTCAGCAGCGACAGGAACAAAATCCGCAACCGCAACCAAGTTCGCAGATGCAATCCGCGCCAAGCTGCGTGCATGAACCTGACCGATACGGCCACAGCCCAAAAGACCAATTGAGATCATAGTATTTCCTTTAGTTTTTAGCGGCAGCTATGCCACGCAATGCGATTTGCGCAGCGGCCTGAAGGTCTGGTTCGACCTGTTTGAGAATTTGAATGCGGTCAAACACTTCGCTGTCATCAGCCAATATCTGACGGATAGATTTACCAAAGCCCAAGCGAAGCTCGGTACCAATGTTGAATTTGCAAACCTTGGATGTTCGCGCCAATCGTTGGCGTTGTTCAAGCGGTACGCCTGATCCGCCGTGTATGACCAATGGCACTTCTGTAAGCGCTTCGATAGCTCGAATACGCACCTCATCCAGACCACCCTCGTGGTTCTGTTGTAGGTGAACATTGCCGACTGAAATAGCCATTGCGTCGACACCACTGTCACGGGCAAAAATCGCAGCTTCTTCAGGATCGGTTCCAAGCGAATTTTCGCCTTCACTATAACCCACGAACCCGATCTCACCTTCGCAGGAAATCCCAGCGGCATGAGCGATTTCCGCGATGCGTGCCGTTTCATCAATGTTTTGGGCAAGCGGCTTGCGCGATCCATCATACATCAACGAGGTAAAACCACTGTCGAGCGCCTCTTGGCATTCCTCAAACGTATAGCCGTGATCTAGATGCGCGACGACAGGTACGGATACAGTTTCGGCCAATGTGCGGAACATTTTACCAAGGATCGGCAACGGCGTATTTGCGCGACATGATGGACCCGCTTGCAAGATAACCGGTAGCCCTTCAGCTTCGGCTGCATTCACATACGCGCGCATGTCTTCCCAACCCAGCGTGACTAAACCACCAACGGCAAAGCCACCATTCAGAGCAGGCTGTAGAACGTCTTTTAATGTCGCAAGTGTCATTTGAATTTAGCTACCATATCTAGGATCCCAGGGATCGTATGCAATTGTTCTTTATGCGTTTCTTGAAAGTTCTGAACCAACGATCGCTGCGTCAAACCACCTAAAATGGTGAAGTAATACATCTCGTACCCCGGCAAAGCACAGCAGGGGTGGTACCCCTTATCGATACAGACCGTTGAACCATTCATGATGTGGTAGGCATCGCCCACTTCATTGTCTTCGCGCTGCAGCATTTGCAGCCCGGAGCCATAGTCAGGCTTGAAGCGGAAATTGTAGGTTTCATCGTGGCGCGTCTCAATCGGAAGCTGGTTCGTGTCGTGCTTGTGGCTTGGGAAACCTGACCAGCCCCCTGCCCCAACAGTGAATAGTTCCGATACCAAAAGGCGACCAACGCGGCCATGTTGCTTTTGACCTAAAATATGTTTGATCTTGCGATGCGTTTTTGTGTCGTCCGATCCGTATTGGACCAAATCAATTTCGTCATGGCGCACAGCGAAAGGTTCAAGAACCTCATCGAATTTTGCGCCCGCTATGAACACTTCCGCTTCGTCAGACAGGCATGTAAAACGTGCTTCCAAACCCGTTGGGACATAAACGCCCTCAGGCTCACCGTCCCAAACATCAACGCCGCGTCCGCCCAACTGCTTGGCTTCGAACCCACCAACGCTAACGTCGATGAGACCTGTTGCGGGCGCGATACAAGTTTCAAAGCCTGGAACGGAATAACCGTAGCTTTCGCCCTTTTTGAAAGGAGAATACTATGCAAGAAAATACCATGCGCGATTACCTCAACAATGTATTAGAAAACATACCAAAAGATTGGTTGAACTTAACAACACATCGCCTAGATATATACGATGAAAGTTTGGCTAAAACTCAATTTCTAGAGCAGTTCGAAAACCTTTTCAGCGCCAACAATGCATCGGCATCAGCACTTAATGAATTACCCACTGCATACAATTACATTCGCTTAGGTCATCCTCTATCTTGTGTTCTAGAATGGGCAATTGCTCAGCTGCATAATTTAAAGCCAGAAAATGTAATCAGCTTTTCGTCTGCAACTATGCCTTTGCTGGC
>JAGSGK010000024.1 GCA_023955215.1 Paracoccaceae bacterium | reverse complement strand
TCCACCAAAACCGAACCGTTGCGTGGCTGATCTCAATGCCTCGTTCGTGCAGAAGATCTTCCACATTACGGAGTGACAGCGGAAAACGAACATAAAGCATCACAGCCAAGCGAATGATCTCGGGGCTCGTTTTAAAGTACCTGAATGGGGAGTGTTTTGGCATACGGCGAGGCTACGAAACCGCCCGCCCCGTCTCAAGCTCGTTTTGTCTGACAGTACCCCCTTTTTTGTATTGCGAGTTGGAGCGCGCTGCTATGCTGTCGGTTAATCAATCGTCACGCTGCTTCTAGTCGATGTTGGAGAAGATGAGTAAACGACCTCGGTCCCGTTAGCTTCACATCTCAATTTGCAGTCAGGTGGCAAGTCTGCATCTGTAATTAAAGTAGAAATATGTTCTATTGGCGCGACAAAAGCTGGTGCTTTGCGGTCAAATTTAGAGCTGTCAGCGACTAAGATCACATGTTCGGTATGTTGAATTATCGCCTTGCTAACGCTTACCTCTTGCATGTCGAAGTCCATAAGGTCACCGTTATTGCGTAGGGCGGAGCATCCAATTATCGCATAGTCAAATTGGAACTGGTCAATAGTGTTTTGCGCGAGGTTGCCAACAAGTCCACCATCTGACGGGCGCAGCTGACCACCTGTCACGATGACATCCACTTTGTCGTTCGCTGACAAAATGTTCGCAATGTTGATGTTGTTAGTTATGACTAGCAACCCTTCATGGCTCAGCAGTTCGGTCGCTACGGCTTCGGTTGTAGTGCCAATGCTAAGAAAAATTGCGCAATCGTTTGGAATTCGTGCAGCGCAGGCACGGGCTATATCGACTTTGGAGGGCTGATTGAGCATGCGGCGTTCATTGTAGGCAATATTAACCGTAGTTGATGGTAGTATTGCCCCTCCATGCACTCGCTCAAGTTCGCCTGTGTCAGCTAAGTCAGTTAAATCACGCCTTATTGTTTGTGGAGTAACGCCAAAGTATTCAACAAGGCCGTCAACAGTGACTTTACCTTCGCGGCGGGCGATCGCAATGATCTCTGGTTTTCGTATTGTTAATGCCAAGTGCTCGCTCCTCTTTCTGTAATGTTCGTTTTAATGCGGTTTAAAGTTAAGTCACGATTCTTTCATTTATATTGCAGTACTTTTTACGCTGCGTGTGCAGCATTTTAGTGCTGCGGGCGCTAAGTGTTACAAAATTATGTCTTAATAACATGAATTTACAAAATACGAGCAAATTCGAACATTTTTTACTTCCTTTTGTATTCGAATTTTGTCACTAATTAGTGACGCTGCTTGGTAGTCGCGGAAAGGGGGGGGAGTATGAACACAGATTTTGATCTGTTTATCATTGGTGGCGGCATAAATGGATGTGGTATCGCCAGAGATGCCGCGGGTCGTGGTTTGAGTGTGTGTTTGTCAGAAATGAATGATTTAGCCTCGGCGACGTCGGCTTCCTCAACTAAATTATTCCATGGCGGTCTTCGCTACCTTGAGTATTTTGAGTTCCGTTTGGTGCGCGAGGCGTTGATCGAGCGAGAGAACTTGTTACGCGCCATGCCACACATTTCGTGGCCGCTACGTTTCGTATTGCCCTACCATGAGAGCATGCGTTTTGACACGACAACGCCAACCTCCAAGTTGATGAACTTAGCCATGCCATGGATGAAGGGGCAGCGGCCCGCTTGGTTGATCCGTCTAGGTTTGTTTATTTATGATCACCTTGGGGGCCGTAAGATTTTGCCGGCCACATCGAGTCTTGCATTGACTGCCGCGCCCGAAGGTAAAGGTTTGAAGTCCAAGTTTGTTAAGGCCTACGAATATTCTGATTGTTGGGTCGAAGATGCACGTTTGGTGGTTTTGAATGCACGAGATGCTGAAATGCGTGGTGCTGATATTAGGGTGCGGTCCAAAGTCATTAGTGCTGAGGTTAAAAGTGGCATTTGGCACGTGAAAATGGAATGCTCCCGTACAAAGGCGATCTCAACAGTCACCGCTAAAATGGTTGTAAATGCAGGTGGTCCTTGGGTTGGTGATGTGCTGCGGACGGCAATGCGCAGTAATTCTCAATCAGACGTTCGTTTGGTGCGTGGTAGTCATATTGTGACTAAACGGCTATTTGATCACGACAAATGCTATTTCTTTCAGGGGACTGATGGCCGTATCATTTTTGCGATTCCATACGAGACAGATTATACATTAATTGGAACCACGGATCAGGATCACGAAGACTTCTCGATCAAACCTGTCTGCACCCCGGAAGAGCAAGAATATCTTATAAATTTCATTAACTCGTATCTCGCTGAACCAATAACAGTCGACGACATCATTTGGGCATTTTCTGGTGTGCGTCCGCTTTATGATGAGGGAGCAAGCTCAGCCTCTGCAGCGACGCGTGACTACGTACTGAAACTTGATGAAAGCCTCGGTGCACCCTCTTTAAATGTTTTTGGCGGCAAGATTACAACATATCGCTGCCTCGCTGAAAGCGCGCTAGAAGAAATCAAAAAAGTATTGCCAGTGAATGCAAAGCCATGGACCGCTGGGGTTGCACTGCCCGGTGGAGATTTTGCTGTGGACGGTGTCGAAGCGCTTGTGGCGCAGGTGAAGCAACGCTTTCCGTTTTTAGCAGAGCGGACTGCGCTGCGCCTAGTGCGTGGGTATGGCACCGAAGTTTCAGCAGTGTTGGGACACGCTAAGACTAGAGACGACCTGGGTCAGGATTTTGGCGCTGAGCTTTTTGCTGCTGAAGTTGAGTGGTTGATGGATAAAGAATATGCACAGTCCGCAGAAGATGTGGTTTGGCGCAGGAGCAAACTTGGCCTGAGAATGGAACAAAAACAGATAGCAGTATTAGACCAATGGGTAAAAGATCGGCTGACAGCGGGAAACATCGCGGCAGCGGAGTGAGGGGATTGTAATGACTTTAGAACTAAGGGGTGTCTCGAAGTCGGTTGAGGGTGCTGTGCATATTCATCCTACTGATTTGACGCTAAAGAAGGGCACGATGAATGTGCTGCTTGGCCCAACCTTGTCAGGCAAAACGTCTTTGATGCGCTTGATGGCTGGTCTTGATGTTCCCACCGAGGGCACCATCCATTGGGAAGGCAAAGACGTCACGGGTATGCGTGTGCAAGAGCGCAAGGTGGCTATGGTGTACCAACAGTTCATCAATTACCCGTCTATGACAGTCTATGAGAACATTGCCTCACCTTTGAAACTGATAGGTAAATCAGCGTCCGAGATTGATGCCGCTGTGAAAAAATCTGCTGATCTAATGCAACTTACGCCAATGCTGGATCGTAAGCCGCTTGAGCTGTCTGGCGGCCAGCAGCAGCGCTGCGCTTTGGCGCGTGCCTTGGTTAAGGATGCAGGGCTGGTACTCTTAGACGAACCTTTGGCGAACCTCGATTACAAGTTGCGCGAAGAGCTGCGCGTAGAGATCCCAAAAATCTTTGAGGAAGCCGGGTCGATATTTGTTTATGCGACCACAGAGCCGGAAGAAGCTCTTCTGCTCGGCGGCAACACTGCTGCTCTTTGGGAAGGGCGCGTACGCCAGTTTGATCTTACTCCGACGGTCTACCGCCGGCCAACTGATGCCACAACGGCGCGTGTGTTCAGTGATCCCCCCATGAATTTCCTGAACGTCAGCAAAACCGGGCCCAAGATCATGTTTGGTGGTGGACAAAGTTCGATTGCAACAGGTCTGATGGCTGATTTGACTGACGGGCGTTATATCGCGGGGTTCAGGGCTAACCATGTTGAAATCACTGCTCAAACTTCCGGGGCTATGTCGTTTGATACCAAGCTTATCGTGACAGAGTTGACGGGTTCAGAGACGTTTGTGCATTTGGACCACGGTGGCGAAAAGTGGGTGGGTCTGATCCATGGGGTGCACAACTTGCAGTTGGGGGCATCGTTACCCATCTATATCGATCCTAGTCATGTCTACCTATTTAACGAAAATGGCGACCTGGTTGCGCCTGCGTCTTACGCGCTCGCGGCATAGGGAGAGAGACCATGGCAAAAATTACACTCGATAATCTCGCGCATTCTTACTATCCAAAACCCAAGGGTGAAGACGACTTCGCTTTGAAAGAGCTGAACCATGATTGGGCTGACGGCGAGGCCTATGCTTTGTTGGGTTCGTCTGGCTGTGGAAAATCCACGCTCCTCAACATCATCTCGGGCCTGCTGCATCCCTCCCAGGGCCGTATTTTGTTTGATGGTATTGATGTGACCCATGCTTCAACGGCGGACCGCAACATCGCACAGGTGTTCCAGTTTCCAGTAGTCTACGACACCATGACTGTTCGTAACAATTTGGCCTTCCCGCTGAAGAACCGAGGCGCGGACCCAAAGTACATTGCGGAGCGTGTGCAGCAAATTGGTCAGATGATCGGCATGGAAGCCGAGTTGGACAAGCGTGCGAGTGGTTTGACAGCTGACGCCAAGCAAAAGATTAGCCTGGGCCGCGGGATGGTCCGCGAAGATGTTAACGCCCTATTGTTCGATGAGCCTCTTACCGTAATTGACCCTCACATGAAGTGGGAATTGCGTACTCAGTTAAAATCGTTGCACCACGAATTTGGTCATACGATGATTTACGTTACGCACGACCAAACAGAAGCGCTAACGTTCGCGGATAAAGTGGTGGTAATGTATGATGGCCGCGTTGTGCAGATTGGTACGCCGCAGGAATTATTTGAACGACCCCAACATACGTTTGTTGGCTACTTTATCGGATCGCCTGGCATGAATGTCATTTCAGCGGACATCACGGGCAAAGTTGCAAATGTACATGGAACTTCTTTGGCGCTGAACCGCGGTTACAACGACCTTAATGGCAAAGTTGAGATAGGGGTTCGCCCCGAATTTGTAGCGCTGACAAAGGGCGATGGCTTACCGGTGAATGTTCGACGTGTCGAAGACGTTGGTCGGCACAAGATTGTACGCGCAGATCTTTTTGGAAATGAGATCAATATTTTAGCTAGGGAGGGTATGGAAATCTCTCCAGATATGAACCGTGTGACGTTCGACCCCGAGCATGTGAACGTTTATGTCAATGACTGGCTCAAAGCAGGAGAAGTAGCCTGATGGAAAAGACAGTTAACCAAAAGGCGTGGTTCCTAATCTTACCAGTTTTGTTACTCGTTGCATTCTCAGCTGTGATTCCTTTGATGACAGTTGTGAACTACTCAGTTCAGGACACCTTTGGTAACAACCAGTTCTTCTGGGCTGGCCTTGAATGGTTTGAGGAAATGCTTCGCTCTGAGCGGATGTGGGACGCCCTTGGCCGCCAGTTGATGTTCTCCGCGATCATTTTGGCGATCCAAGTACCTCTTGGCGTATTCATTGCCTTGAACATGCCCAAGAGTGGGTTCTGGTCCAGTTTTTGTCTGGTCATGATGTCTTTGCCTTTGCTGATCCCTTGGAACGTTGTGGGTACGATCTGGCAGATTTTTGGTCGCGTTGATATTGGACTGTTGGGATACACTTTGGATGCACTCGGCATTTCGTACAACTATACGCAAAACACTTTTGCTGCGTGGGTGACAATTATTGTGATGGACGTTTGGCACTGGACTTCTCTAGTCGCACTGCTTGCTTTTGCCGGGCTCAAGTCTATCCCGGATGCTTATTATCAAGCCGCCAAAATCGATCAAGCGTCCCGATGGGCTATTTTCCGTTACATCGAGCTACCAAAGATGATGGGTGTTTTGATGATCGCAATCCTGCTGAGGTTTATGGACAGCTTTATGATCTATACTGAACCGTTTGTAGTCACCGGCGGCGGTCCGGGTAACGCGACCACATTGCTGTCAATTGATCTTGTGAAGATGGCTTTGGGGCAGTTCGACCTTGGACCTGCGGCCGCGTTCTCGATCATGTATTATCTCGTAATCCTGCTCATCTCTTACGTTTTCTACACGGTGATGACTAACCTTGATAAGAAAGGCGGATGATTTATGTCTGACACAACTGCAAACTCAAATCTGGTTACCGCTGCCGTTTCAGTCAAGCGGATCAAGATTAAAGGCTCCGTCATTGTGATGACACTTTACCTTTTGTTCTTGATGCTGCCGATCTATTGGCTGCTCAACATGAGCCTTAAGACCAACATCGAGGTTTTGAACGAGTTTACCTTATGGCCCCGAGACCTGACGTTTGATAACTATATTAAGATCTTAACAGATCGTTCGTGGTATTCGGGATACATCAACTCAATTATTTATGTTTTGATGAATACGATTATCAGTCTGACTGTTGCTCTGCCTGCGGCCTATGCGTTTAGTCGCTACCACTTTATGGGTGATAAGCACTTATTTTTCTGGTTGCTGACCAACCGTATGGCACCACCCGCTGTGTTCGCGCTGCCGTTCTTTCAACTTTACTCATCAGTTGGACTTTTTGACACGCACATTGCGGTTGCCTTGGCTCATTGCTTGTTCAACGTGCCACTGGCGGTCTGGATCCTTGAAGGGTTCATGCGCGGTGTGCCCAAAGAAATTGACGAAACAGCCTATATTGACGGCTATAGCTTTGGCAGGTTTTTCGTGAAGATTTTCATGCCTTTGATTGCTTCTGGCATCGGCGTTGCAGCCTTCTTTTGCTTTATGTTTTCATGGGTGGAGTTGCTGCTGACACGTACGCTTACATCTGTTGATGCCAAGCCAATCTCGGCGATCATGACGAGGACACAAGGCGCTGCTGGGATAGATTGGGGTGTTCTGGCTGCTGCGGGTGTTCTTACGATCATCCCTGGAGCCTTGGTGATCTACTTTGTCCGCAACTACATCGCTAAGGGTTTTGCCTTGGGCCGCGTTTAAAAGCGCGAATTTCAGGAAGGATAGAAAAATGGAATGGATGGCTTGGACGACGCCCACGGCAATATTTTTCATTATTATCGCATGCACACTGACAGTGTTCACAGTGCTCGCGATCAAGTTTCCAGAGGCGCCTCGTATGGGGATCCTTAGGACAGAGACGACACGTGGAGATCGTCTCTTTATCACACTTCTCGGCTCGGCCTTTATCAATCTGGCTTGGTTGGGAGTGGTCGGTGCAAATCAACCATATGCACTGACGGTCTGTCTTGCTTATGCTGTAGCGGTTTTCCGTTGGGTATGAGGGGGGAGGAAAAGCACGCGCTGAGATTAACGGTCCCAGCACGCGCACTAAACTAAACCAATTTCCGTAAGGGAGGAAATGATGACTATTTCGTTAAAATCAAGCTCAGCCATTGTGCTTGCGCTTGGAGTTCTGGCGTCGCCAGCACTCGCTGACATGGATGCCGCTAAAGCATTCCTTGATAAGGAAATTGCCGGCGTATCGACACTGTCCCGCGCTGATCAAGAAGCCGAGATGAAGTTCTTTGTAGATGCATCAGCACCTTATCAAGGGATGGAAATCAAAGTTGTTTCAGAAACAATTGCAACGCACGAATATGAAGCAAATGTGTTGGCACCAGCCTTTGAAGCAATCACCGGCATCAAGGTTACACACGACTTGATCGGTGAAGGTGACGTTGTCGAAAAGCTGCAAACACAGATGCAGTCCGGCGAAAACATTTATGACGCTTACGTCAATGACTCTGATCTAATCGGTACGCACTGGCGCTACAAGCAAGTACGTAACTTGACTGATTGGATGGCGGGCGAAGGCGCAGAAGTTACTTTGCCTACGCTAGATGTTGAAGATTTTATTGGCACGTCATTTACGACAGGTCCTGATGGAAAACTTTATCAGCTCCCGACGCAGCAGTTCGCAAACTTGTACTGGTTCCGTTACGACTGGTTCAACGATGCACAGAACAAAGCTGACTTTAAGGCAAAGTATGGCTATGATCTCGGTGTCCCAGTAAACTGGTCCGCATACGAAGACATTGCCGAGTTTTTCACTGGCCGCGATCTGTCGCGTTTGGGCGTCGAAGGTGAAGTCTTTGGTAACATGGACTATGGTAAGAAAGACCCTTCTTTGGGGTGGCGCTATACTGACGCTTGGATGTCCATGGCCGGTATGGGAGACGTTGGTGAGCCAAATGGTCTGCCAGTTGATGAATGGGGTATCCGTGTAAACGAGAACTCTCAGCCTACTGGTTCTTGCGTGGCTCGAGGTGGCGCAACAAATGCACCTGCGGCTGTTTATGCGGTAACAAAAGCAATTGAGTGGCTCGATAAGTATTCTCCACCTGCTGCTGCTGGTATGACCTTCGGCGAAGCTGGTCCAATCCCTGCACAAGGCAACGTTGCTCAGCAGATGTTCTGGTACACAGCCTTTACGGCGGCCACAGTAGAGCCGAATCTCCCCGTCATGAATTCTGACGGTACGCCAAAATGGCGTATGGCCCCATCGCCACACGGCGCATATTGGAAAGATGGCCAGAAGATCGGTTACCAAGATGCTGGTTCCTGGACGTTGATGGAATCAACACCTGTTGATCGTGCTCAAGCAGCTTGGCTTTATGCCCAGTTTGTTGTGTCAAAAACAGTTGACCTAAAGAAGTCTGACGTAGGTCTAACCTTCATCCGCGAGTCCACCATTGACTCTGAGCACTTCACAGAGCGGTCACCACGTCTTGGTGGTCTGGTAGAATTCTACCGGTCGCCAGCTCGCGTTCAGTGGTCGCCAACAGGCACAAACGTCCCTGACTATCCAAAGCTGGCTCAACTGTGGTGGCAGAATATCGGTGACGCAATGTCTGGTGCGAAAACGCCACAAGAGGCACTTGATGCGCTATGCGCAGATCAGGAAAAAGTACTATCCCGTCTTGAGCGAGCAGGTGTCCAGGGTGACCTGGGTCCAAAGCTCAACGATGAGATGAGTGCTGATCACTGGTTCGCTCAGCCAGGTGCACCATACGCGAAGCTCGCAAACGAAGATGAAGAACCAAAGACTATCGCTTATGATGAGCTGATTAAGTCCTGGAACTAAGGGAACTATCCCAGAATGTGGGGCGCATAAGCGCCCCACATTTGCCGAAACTTTTCTAAAAGCGCCTTCAACGGCATATTCGCGCAGCGTTTTGAAACGCTGTTACTGTTTTTGCGGCCAAATGAGACAAAACATGAAATACGTACTCGCAATAGATCAAGGCACCACTTCCACTCGTGCAATCGTGTTTGATGAAAAACTGACCATCGTTGCTCAAGCGCAAGAAGAATTTCCCCAAATTTTCCCTCAATCAGGTTGGGTTGAACATGACCCAAATGATTTATGGGGTACTACCGCTGGCACATGCCGCGAGGTGATTGAACGCGCTAACATCAACATCGCTGACGTGGTATCTATTGGGATCACAAACCAGCGCGAGACCACCATCGTCTGGGACCGCAAAACAGGCGAGCCGATCCACAATGCGGTCGTCTGGCAGGACCGCCGCACCGCTGACTTTTGCAAGGAGTTGCGGGATTCTGGTCATTCTGACATGTTCACTGACCGCACAGGGCTGCTGGTCGATCCATATTTTTCCGCCACAAAACTTAAGTGGATTTTGGACCATGTGGACGGCGCACGGGCGCGGGCGCTCAACGGTGATCTGCTTTTTGGGACAGTCGACACCTTCTTGATCTGGAAGCTGACCGGCGGCCAATCGCATGTCACAGATGCGACCAACGCGGCGCGCACAATGCTTTATGACATCCGCAAAGGCTGCTGGAGCCAGACCATTTGCGGGCTGTTTGATATCCCCATGAACATGCTGCCGCAGGTCAAAGATAGCGCCGCTGACTTTGGCCAAAGTCGTCCCGATTTGTTCGGTCGTCACATCCCTATTTGCGGCGTGGCGGGCGACCAGCAGGCGGCGACAATCGGGCAGGCGTGTTTTGAGCCGGGTATGTTGAAATCCACCTATGGAACGGGCTGTTTTGCGCTGCTCAATACTGGCGATACGCCCGTTATGTCCAAAAACCGCCTACTGACAACGATTGCGTATCAACTGGATGGCAAGCCGACCTATGCCCTTGAGGGGTCGATCTTCATCGCTGGCGCGGTTGTGCAATGGCTGCGGGACGGTCTCAAGATTATCCGTGAAGCATCTGAGACACAGCCGCGTGCGGAAGGCGCTGATAAAACGCAATCGGTTGTCCTTGTTCCTGCCTTCACAGGCCTTGGCGCGCCCTATTGGAACCCCGAATGTCGTGGTGCCGTGTTTGGCCTCACGCGCAATTCCGGCCCGAATGAGCTGGCCCGCGCGGCCCTTGAAAGTGTCGGCTATCAAACCCGCGATCTTCTGGACGCCATGCGCGCCGATTGGACGCCCGATGGTGCATCTAGTGTTCTGCGTGTCGATGGCGGGATGAGCGCCTCCAACTGGGCGATGCAGTTTCTTGCTGATATCACTGACGCTCCCGTGGACCGACCGAAGGTGCTTGAAACCACTGCACTTGGTGTTGCATGGCTAGCCGGCATGAAGGTCGGGGTGATGCCCGCTCAAGAGGAATTTTCCAAACAATGGGAACTGGATTGCCAGTTCCAATCGCAGATGGCGGAGGAAGAACGGCACCAGAAATTCGCGAATTGGCAACGGGCTGTCCAGGCCACGCTGGCGTACTAAACAGATGGCTGATTTTTCCTTTTCTTGCAAAACCCAAGTACACTTTGGGGCAGGGGTTCACCGCAAGCTGTTGGACCTTTTGCCAGAAGGTGCGCGGTTTGTGGTGCTGGTGACGGGTGTGTCTGGCACAGCATCGGCCCCTGTGCGTGCTTTGCTTGCCGAAGCTCGGCTAAACGTAACGTTTGTCGTCTGCGCGGGTGAGCCGACCCTGCAAGCAATCAATGATGCGCGCGGCATAGACCACTGCGACTGCATTGTGGTTTGCGGCGGAGGCTCTGCGATTGATACAGGCAAGGCACTTCGGGTCGCGCTGCAAAAAGAGGCCGCATTGACGGACGATGACTTTGGCCTGACGCATGATGCGGCTGGTTGCGTGCCGCTGATCGTTTTGCCCACAACCGCAGGCACGGGCGCAGAGGTCACATCGAACGCCGTCCTGGGCGCATTGAACAGTGCCGCCAAAGTCAGCTTTCGGGGCCCTGCATTACAGCCGGATGTCGCATTGGTAGACCCAGATCTGATGAAAACGGCGCCAAAGTCGGTTGTACTTTACGCTGGTCTGGATGCTGTTGTTCAGAACATTGAGGCATATACCTCGGCCTTTTCAACTCCGTTAACACGCGCGCTGGCTGGTCCTGCGATCGGATCGACGCTCGCGGCGTTGCGGGATGTTATTGAAACCGGCAGCTCTGATGCGTGGTCTGGGCTGGCATGTGGAAGTCTTTCAAGTGGGCTTGCTCTTGCCAATGGGGGCTTGGGTGCAGCGCATGGTCTTGCCTCTGTTTTGGGCGGGGCGTATCCGGCGCCGCACGGTGCACTTTGTGGTCGCTTGCTGATGCCCGTGATGCGCGCCACCCTTCAATCGCCTTTTTGTACTGAAGCTATTCGGTCGGATATTGCGTTTTGCCAAGATGCAATTGCGCAGGTATTCGCACCTACTGAACCGACCGATCCCTGTTCCGGCTTTGAGCGCTGGGTTGATGCCCAAGACTTGCCGCGCCTCTCAAGCTGGGGAGTGCGTATTGATCAGATTGAGGGGGTGGCGCAGACGGCAGTTACGGCCTCTTCCTCACTCAAAAACTCCGTTAAATTAGAAATCAACGAATTGGCGCAGGTCCTTCGAGACGCGCTCTAGGAGAAACTTCGTGCCCCCTCCCCATAGAAATATCAAGATCGTGGCCACGCTCGGTCCGGCTTCAAATAATAGCGCTATCATATTGCAACTGGCGGAAGCCGGCGTGAATGTGTTCCGCCTGAACATGAGCCACGGCTCTCATGACATGGTCGCAAAGTTGCACAAGGCAGTGCGGGATGCGGAAATCACGTTGCAGCGGCCCATCGGTATTCTGGCTGATTTGCAAGGCCCCAAAATCCGCTGTGGTGTGTTTGGCGGAGGACCCCAAGTGTTGGAAACTGGCGCTGCGTTTCGGTTTGATCTGGATGATGCGCAAGGTGACTACACGCGCGTTACCTTGCCACACCCGGAGATTTTCCAAGCCCTGCGTCCTGGCGCGTCTGTTTTGGTGAATGACGGTAAAATTCGGCTGAAAGTGAACGAAAGTAGTGCTAACCACGCAAACTGCGAAGTTATCGTTGGCGGCGAAATTTCTGACCGCAAGGGGGTAAACCTGCCGGATGTCGTGCTACCGTTGAGCGCGCTGAGCGACAAGGACCGTAGTGATCTGGAATTCGTCTGTGACTTGGGTGTCGATTGGTTGGCACTGTCCTTTGTCCAAGTCGCCCAAGATGTCGAAGAGGCGCGCGCGCTGGTCAAAGGCCGTGCCGCGATCTTGTCGAAGATCGAGAAACCTGCCGCAGTGGAAAACTATGACGCCATTCTAGAGGCTTCGGACGGGGTCATGGTGGCGCGTGGTGATTTGGGTGTTGAGCTGCCCGTGCAAGAGGTGCCACGTGTGCAGAAAATGCTGGTGGAGCAGGCGCGCAAAGCTGGCAAACCTGTGATTGTCGCGACCCAAATGCTTGAGAGCATGATTGAGGCACCGGTGCCTACACGGGCCGAAGTTTCAGATGTGGCAACAGCGATCTATGATGGTGCGGATGCGGTGATGTTGTCGGCAGAAACCGCTGCCGGTCAGTTCCCGATTAAGGCGGTCGAAGTAATGACCGCAGTCGCAGCCGAGACTGAATCCGACCCCAAATATGCCGAGCTTATGGCTGTCCGCCCCAATGATACGCGGGAGATTGACACGTCTCACGCTATTGCGGCGGCGGCGCGTGAAATCTCGGATCGGGCGCGAATTGAGGCGATCTGTTGCTTCACACAATCGGGCACCACGGCGCAACTGGTCGCACGCGAAAAGCCGTCAAAGCCGATCTTGGCCATGACGCCCGATGTGGGCACGTCGCGGCGGCTGTGCCTTGTTTGGGGGTTGCAAAGCGTTGTAGTCCCGCAGGCCGAACGCTTCAAAGACGCGACAGTGGTGGCCTCACAGCAATGCCGCAGATTCGGTCTGGCCGATACAGGCCAAGAGATTGTGATCACGGCTGGTGTCCCCATCGAAGAAACCGGCACCACTAATATTCTACGCGTGTCCAAGGTTTGATCCTCCCCGAACCTGCGCGCTTAACCCTCCAAGGAGTTGCCATGATAAAAGTAGCAATTAACGGCTTTGGCCGCATCGGGCGCAATGTATTGCGCGCCATCATTGAAAGCGGTCGTACCGATATTGAGGTCATCGCAATCAACGATCTCGGACCTGTAGAGACCAACGCCCATCTGTTGCGCTATGACAGTGTGCATGGCCGCTTTCCCGTGTCTGTGACAACAACCGAGACCTCTATCGATGTGGGTCGCGGCCCGATCCGTGTGACTGCACTGCGAAACCCTGCAGAGCTGCCGTGGTCCGATGTGGACGTGGTGCTGGAATGCACAGGCATCTTTACCAGCAAAGAGGCCTGTCAGGCGCATCATGAAAACGGCGCCAGCCGCGTGCTGATCTCTGCTCCCGGAAAGGACGCGGACAAAACGATTGTGTTCGGCGTCAACGAACACACTCTGACAGCAGACGATCTAGTTGTATCGAATGCGTCTTGCACCACCAACTGTTTATCCCCCATTGCGAAGGTGCTGCACGAAACTGTTGGCATCACAAAAGGTTTCATGACTACGATCCACAGCTATACTGGTGACCAACCTACGCTTGATACGATGCACAGCGATCTCTACCGTGCGCGTGCGGCGGCGCTGTCGATGATCCCCACTTCTACCGGTGCGGCCAAAGCTGTCGGGCTGGTCTTACCCGAACTGTGTGGCAAGCTTGACGGTGTTGCGATCCGAGTGCCGACACCAAATGTGTCGGTCGTTGATTTAACCTTTGAGGCAAGCAAGGCAACCAGCGTGGCAGAGATAAACGCGGCGATTAAAGTGGCCGCAGACGGCCCACTTAAGGGCGTGTTGGGATACACAGATGCCTGCTTAGTCAGTACGGATTTCAACCATGACCCGCATTCGTCGATATTCCACATGGACCAGACCAAAGTGCTGGACGGTAACATGGTCCGCATTTTGAGCTGGTATGACAATGAATGGGGCTTCTCGAACCGGATGGCGGATACGGCAGTGGCAATGGGTAAATTGATCTGATGTCGTTGATTATTGATCTTTATGCCCGTGAAATTCTGGACAGCCGTGGCAATCCGACTGTCGAGGTGGATGTGACCCTCGATGATGGCACGATAGGCCGTGCGGCTGTGCCTTCAGGCGCGTCAACCGGTGCCCATGAGGCGGTTGAAAAGCGCGATGGCGACATGGCGCGCTATCTGGGCAAAGGCGTTCAAGATGCGGTCGCTGCTGTGAATAGCGAGCTGGCGGGCGCCCTTGTGGGTGTCGACGCGACCGAACAAGTGGCCATTGATGCTGCAATGATCGCGCTAGACGGAACCCCGAACAAGGGACGTCTGGGCGCAAATGCGATCCTGGGTGTGTCACTGGCGGTGGCCAAGGCCGCAGCGGAGTGTATTGGCCAGCCCTTGTTTCGCTATATCGGTGGGACATCTGCGCGGACACTACCCGTCCCGATGATGAACATCATCAACGGCGGAGAGCATGCGGACAACCCGATCGATATTCAGGAATTTATGATCATGCCTGTCGCGGCTACCAACATCCGCGAGGCTGTGCGCATGGGGGCAGAGGTCTTTCAGACGCTCAAAAAGGAACTGACCGCCGCTGGCCACAACACCGGGATTGGCGACGAGGGTGGCTTTGCCCCGAACCTCGCATCGACCCGTGATGCGCTTGATTTCATTATGAGGTCAATCGAAAAAGCGGGCTACGTACCGGGCGAGGACATCTACCTCGCGTTGGACTGTGCAGCGACCGAATATTACCGCGATGGCAGGTACGAGATGAAAGGCGAGGGGCTCTCGCTTAGCTCTGAGCAAAATGCTGCGTTTCTGGCAAAGCTGGCAAGCGACTATCCAATCATCTCCATCGAAGACGGAATGGCTGAGGATGATTGGGACGGCTGGAAAATGCTGACGGACATGATCGGGAACAAGGTGCAATTGGTCGGTGACGATCTGTTTGTGACCAACCCCGTACGCCTGGCCGAAGGGATCGCCCGAGGGTCCGCCAATTCCATGCTCGTGAAAGTCAATCAAATCGGCACGCTGACCGAGACATTGCAGGCCGTTGAAATGGGCCACCGCGCAGGCTTCACCAATGTCATGTCGCATCGGTCAGGCGAGACGGAGGATGTGACGATTTCTGATCTTGCTGTGGCGACAAATTGTGGCCAGATCAAAACAGGTTCTTTGTCACGGTCGGACCGGCTGGCGAAATACAACCAGTTGATCCGCATTGAAGAGACGCTGGGCGAGGCGGCAACCTATGCGGGAAGGTCGGTATTAAAATGAAGAAGCTGATCATTGCAAACTGGAAAATGAACGGCAGCCTGCGCTTGTTGGACGAAATTGCAGCGGCGACACAAGGCCAGTTCTTCGCGAATGCGGAGGCCGTTGTCTGCACGCCCGCGCCCTATCTCCACGCCTTGGGTCAACACAAATCCTTTACCCCAAAGACAGGGGCACAGAACTGCGCCAGCACAGCCAACGGCGCACACACCGGCGAGATTTCGGCGGCCATGTTGGCGGAGTTCGGGGTGTCATATTGTTTGATTGGGCATTCGGAAAGACGGCAAAGCCAGTTAGAGACAAACGCCATGATTGGCGGCAAGCTACAGCAGTTGAAGGACCACAGCATCATACCCGTTTTATGCATTGGCGAGACGCAGGCCGAACGGGACAATGCTACATGGTGTGCCGTCCTCGGTGAGCAGCTTGCGATCTTGGCCAACCAGAATCCGACGCCGATCGTTATCGCCTATGAGCCGATTTGGGCCATCGGCACAGGGCGCATCCCAACCCCGGATGATATCGACGAAGCTCTCGCATTCATTCGCACTTGCGTGACTACCATGGGCTATCCCGCTGGATATCTGCGGATCTTGTATGGCGGGTCCGCAAATGCTGAAAATGCGGCACGCTTGTTGTCTTTGGCCAGTGTTGACGGTCTATTAGTCGGAGGTGCGTCATTGGACCCCTCACAATTCGCGCAGATAGTCGCGAATGCAGCCGATACAAACTGGCGCACGATGCGGGCATGAGCGTGCCACAGACCAGACCCAGATCAAGAGAGTAGGACCGAGATGAAACAACAGAGCAATGCGGCTTGGTGGCTTGCTTTACCTGCGATTGCGCTGTTGGGTTTGGTGGGATTCGTCCCGCTTGTGGCGGTGATAAACTATTCTTTCTTTGACATTTTTACATTGGACAGCCGGTTTTGGGTTGGCGCGGAATGGTACGCGGCACTTGTTGGGACGCCCGATCTGTATGCAGCCCTTGGACGCAGCCTGTTGTTCACAACACTGGTGCTGTTAATCCAGTTCCCTTTGGGTGTCGCGATTGCCCTGTTGATCCCGCAAAACACCATTGCAAAAGGTGCGGTGCTAATGATTTTGGCCCTACCGCTGGTGGTGCCATGGAACATGATCCCCGCCATTTGGCTTGGGTTCATCAACACCGATTATGGTTTTTTGGGCCAGATGTTTGAGGCAATCGGTTGGGATTTTGACTATAAGTTCACAGCGATGCACACTTGGATGTTGATCCTTGCGATGGACACATGGCATTGGGTTGGCCTTGTGGCGATCCTTGCACATTCGGGCCTGTCTACCGTTCCACAGACCTACTACCTCGCTGCCAAAATTGACGGTGCCGGACGTTGGGCGGTCTTTCGACATATCCAATTGCCCAAATTGCACGGTGTCCTAACGATGGCGCTGATCCTGCGCGTTATGGACAGCATGATGATCTATACCGAAGCTTTCGGGATCAATGCCGGAGGGCCCGACGATGCCACATCTTTTTTGTCCTTGGAGCTGGGCGAAGACATCGCAGCCTTTAACTATGGGCCGGCAGCGGCGCGGTCCGTTGTGTATTTGTTGATTGTTATGGTGGTGGCATGGGCCTTGCAAATCTTGTCACGCCGGCAAAGTCGGGGGGCGTTATAATCTTGCTAGGTTTGAAAATACTTGCCCTGATTGGCCTTGCAATAGTGATGGTTGCCCCCTTGGCTCAGTCTGTTCTGCTGAGCTTTATGTCGACATTACCGCGCGATGACATGGCAGTCGGGACATTTACGTTGCTGAACTACCGCAACCTTTTTGCAGATCCAGCCCTGATCGGCTCTTTTTGGAACTCGCTGACCTATGTCACGTTCAATATCGTGATCTGCCTAGCTGCAGGCTTGCCTGCAGCCTACGCGATTTCGCGGTTCTCGTTTGTGGGGGACCGCCATTTTTTGCTGATGTTGCTGGCGCTTCGCATCACGCCGCCTGTCGTTTTGTCGTTGCCTGTGTTTTTGCTGTTTGCGAAGCTGAACTTATTGAACAACCCAATTGGCATCGCTTTGGTGCATTGCCTGTTCAATATTCCAGTCACAATCTGGATTTTGGAAAGCTTTATCTCGACTGTGCCAAAAGAATTCGACGAAACCGCATTCTTAGATGGCTACTCGACACCTGAATTTTTCGTTAAATTCCTGCTGCCGATCATCGCACCGGGCATCGCAGTTGCAGCGTTTTTCTGCTTTATCTTTTCATGGGTTGAAGTCGTTCTGGCGCGAATTTTGACTTCAACAGGTAGCAAACCGATACCGATGGCTATCGAAAGCCTGTTCGGTTTTCAGACGGATGTTGGGCTGGTGATGGCCGTCACGATACTGTCGCTATTGCCGGGGGTTCTTTTGATTTTCTTCGTTCGAAACCATGTTGCCAAAGGATTTCAGCTGCGTATTTGATTATGTCGATAGCTCCTCTTGCAAGGGCAGATAATTCCGCCACAATTTCACATCACGCTTTGTGTGTGAATGGATTAGGCAAGCTGATGTGTCTACAGACAATTGTTGCTGTGCCGCGCGAGTGCTTTATGCTTTCGCCCTGCAAACATTCAGCCAAATCACTAGCGACATAACTGGACCCATTATCGATTAGTAATCTTGGCTTGTGAGCGACATGAGCACTGAACTTTTAGCGCCCAAAAACAAGAAGCATTGCTAGCTATAGGGGTGGCCTTTGGGCGACCCTTTTTGGTTTGTTATTATGTGAGGCTGACCTCTGGTTAAGTATCTTGTGCAAAGCATCTACACTATGCCTCTCGTGTCCGTTCACAATCTTATTCTACACAGCCCTACAAATTTCAACATCCGCATATATCCAGTGCAAAAGCACACGTAACGCCTCGACCCGGGTTTACTGGCACACATAGTGATCCCGCCAAACTCACCGCCCTAAAGCTGCGTAGACAGCGCAGTAGGTACCTCTGCACTACACGCCACCCAAAGTCCCCTGCGTCCTCTGTGGCTTAAGCCTGTCGTAATCTGCTTGTGACGTTGCTGTACTGGTGACCTGAGGCATACCTGACGAAGATTGCTGCGGCTCTGGAGTAGGGGGCTTAGACGCACTTGGCTTTGGCACAGCTGCAATAGCCTTCCCCATACGCGACTTTGGCTGCTTCTTTGCTTTGACGTCGCCACCCTTTAGCCGTGTGTCCAACTTGTTGGCCAAGAAGCTTGCGGTATTGGCAAAGGTCTTAATGTCATCAATGGCTTGCTCAAGACTGCCCGTGCCAGAGCCTTTCTCAATCACATCGATTAGTCTGCGCAGTTCGTCGCGGTCATCCATGCGCAACACCCGGCTTAGCAAAATGGGGTGATGCAAAATCACCATCCAACTTCTGTAAGTACTTCCCGCTAAAAAACCGCAGCGCAGATCTTTGTGGCTGCAGAACCCGTTTCGAAGAATGCTGCAACTTCACATTCAGAAACTTGCACTTGTATGTCATGCGCCCATCCTCTCGGGCTCGCACCACACTGCCTCAGCTTGCTTTGCAATGGCACTGTCACAGAGGGATTTAAGGTTGATCAGCTTTGCCGCCCATTGCTTGTGCTGTTCAACCTCTGAGCCATTCAGTCGCGCCGCATAATGTCCCAGCTTGTTGGAGCAGATCGTCAGTGTCTCCACACTTGGTTCTATGCGGTTGTAGCGCAACACGCGGATGTAGCCCTCACTGCGCCCAAGCCAGCTACGGCAAAACTCAGGCGTATTTGTGACAATGCCGGTTTGGATCAATTCGTCTCGTAGGTGTTCTAGTAGTCTTATGCTCATATGCTTCCTCCAATGCGCTGCTTGCACTGGTATTTATCTCTCTTGAGCGAAGATGCGGTGTTTGTGAGCCGTTTGCTGCGCTGTTGTTCATCGCTGCGTAGCCATTTCTGCC
>JAGSGK010000073.1 GCA_023955215.1 Paracoccaceae bacterium | reverse complement strand
TTGATCGCATTTGGGTAGACCAACCGGCACCAGCAAGTGAAGCTGTAAAAGCTCATCCAATGGAGTTTGCCGGTGAGAGCCACAGGGACAAGCGCACTCGGCTGGCCGCAGACCTAAAAAAAGCGAACCAAACAGCCGCTGTTATAACCCTTCCCGACTCAGTGTGCTGGCTTTTGAATATTCGTGGTGCCGACATTCCGCGTAATCCGATCGCCCAAGGTTTTGCAGTTTTGAATGCGGATACCACTGTTGACTTGTTCATGACGCCATCCAAACTGGATGGGCTTGAGGACCATTTAGGCGATATGGTGCGTGTTCATCCCCCATCTGATTTTCTAAAGCACCTGGAAGGTCTGAAGGCAAAGATCCGTTTGGACAAATCTTCAGTACCGATGATCGTCGCTGATGCGATTGGCAAAGGCGCGATCTGGGGCGACGAGCCTTGCGCCCTTCCCAAAGCCTGTAAAAACGCCGCCGAAATTGCCGGCAGCTTTGAAGCGCATTTACGTGATGGTGCTGCCGTTGTGGAGCTGCTTGCATGGCTTGACGCCCAAGACGCTGGCACTCTGACAGAAACCCAAGTCGTTGCGCAGCTTGAAGGCTACCGCCGCCGCGACAACGCATTGCAAGACATCAGCTTTGAGACGATAGCGGGCACTGGCCCAAATGGTGCAATCATGCATTACCGAGTGACTGAAGAAACAGACAGTACCTTGGATGATGGCCATTTGATCGTCTTAGACAGTGGCGGGCAATATCTTGATGGCACCACGGACATCACGCGAACCATTGCGATTGGAACGCCGCCAACGGAGGCCTGCGTCGCCTTCACACGTGTGTTGATGGGGATGATCGCTATCAGCCGCCTGCGTTGGCCAAAGGGTCTTGCAGGGCGCGATATTGAGATGATTGGTCGCCTTCCCTTATGGATGGCAGGTCAAGACTTTGATCACGGGCTGGGTCATGGCGTGGGTGCATACCTAAGTGTTCACGAGGGGCCGCAACGTCTAAGCCGTGCAAGCAACGTCCCACTTCAGGCGGGTATGATCCTTTCCAACGAGCCTGGGTATTACCGCGAAGGTGAGTTTGGAATTCGCATCGAAAACCTGATTGTAGTTGAAGAGGCACCCGCGCTGACAGGCGGGGATGATCATCGCGCTATGCTAAATTGGCGCACGTTGACATTTGCACCGATTGATCGACGCCTAATCGTCACCGAAATGTTGGATTATGAGAGCCGTACTTGGCTAAATGCGTATCATGCGCAGACGCTTGAGTACCTCGCAGATCGTGTATCTGAGAATGCCGCCAATTGGCTGAATGCAGCAACGCGACCAATCTAAATCCAGCTTTAGGAGTGCTCTTCAGCCGCGGTTGCGGCGAGTGCACGATTGTAGGCCTTAAGCGCGTCTACATGGAAGACGGCCCCCCACAACTCTGGTGGGCTGTCTTCGCCGCTTAATGTCACCACGGGAATGAATGGTACAGACGCGCGATCAAAGATTGGCATCGCAGCCTCCAGCGTCGCATTGCCGTCAACATAGATGCCGTCACCTATCATTTCCCAACATGCATCCTCGTTAGCGGCCCGAGGGTCATCTGCCTTGCGCATTACACTTGCGACGCGGAACATCGCCAACAAATAAGCCTGTGGCCCTGCAGCCAAATGGATACCACGTCGTTCGATCTGCGTGAGAAAGAATGATCGATCCACGATGCGAGAGGACAACGCCGTCGAGATAGAAACTGCGACCATTACCGCAAGTCCGGTTTGCCAGTCCCCAGTCAGTTCAAATACAATCAAGGTGGTTGATATCGGTGCCCCGAGAACGGCGGCGGCCACAGCGCCCATTCCGGCCAAGGCATACAACGTGACAGTGCCAGAAACTTCTGGAAAAACGCTGGTCGCGATTAATCCAAATGCTAATCCAGTGAGCGCACCGATCATCAAAGAGGGCGAAAAAACCCCACCTCCCATACGGCCTGCCATCGTGATTGCGACAGCAAATATTTTCAAAGCGGCGAATACGATAACCTCGTGCAGTCCCAGTTGCCCTGTGAGTGCCATTGACGTAGTTTCGTAGCCAATGCCAATGATATGCGGAAAGAAAATTGCAATTGCGCCCAGCATGAGCCCAGCAATTGCAGGACGCAGCCAGCGCGGAAAACCAATGTGGTTTTGTACTTGTGTCCCCAAATCATCCGCCCAAAAAATTGAGCGCATTAAGATAACTGCGACCATGCCGCAAACCAAACCAAGCATCATAAAAGCAGGCAGCTCAACGTAAAACTGAAGGCCTTCAGGAGCATTCAACGTATATTCTGTCATTCCGCCAAATTCAGATCGGTTGATCACTGTGCCTGCAACCGCAGCAATAGCGATCGGTGCAAATGCATGCACCGCAAAATGACGTAAGACAACTTCCAGAGCGAATAAGGCCCCAGCTATCGGTGCGTTAAAGCTTGCGGATACCGCAGCAGCAACCGCACACCCCAACAGATCGCGCCCCGTAATACCATCCGCATGGATATAACGACTAACCTTTGTAGAAATGACTGCAGCGAGGTGAACAACAGGCCCCTCACGACCGGTCGACCCACCGGAAGAAAGCGTAATGAATGAAGCAAAGGCTGAAGCTAGGCCAGCACGCGTTTCAACGCGCCCCTCACTCATTGCAGCCCCTTCAATTACATCTGCAACGCTGCGTGCCCGTGCATCAGGCGTGAACTTGTGAAGTATCAAACCGACTAAAAGGCCGCCAATTGCTGGGATTACAAGGATCCAATACCAAGGAAGGGATTGCGCAAAGCTGTGGAGGGTTTGCACATCATCTGTACCGTAAAGAAACGCCTGTAAGGCATCGATACCTTTGCGGAAAAACAACGCTGCGAAACCTGCTGCAATTCCGATTGCGAGCGCAATAAACCAAAACTGAATTTGCCCCGGTCCTTCGCGGCGCAACACTTTCCAGCCCTCTTGAAACGCTATTAGTGCGTTGGTCATCTGAGTGCTTAGGTAGGATTTCATAGATGGGATACAGTCTGATCTGGCTTTGTGTATATCCTGTCTAAGCGAAAGGAACGCATCGGGGAAGCCTAAGGCATCCCACGGATCAACTTTGGCTGCTTAAACAGCCTTCGAGATCAAAGCGCGGGCAGCATTGCGCGCTTCTTCGGTGATCGTATCACCCGCAACCATCCGTGCAATTTCATCAACGCGATCATCCGGTGACAGCGGAACAACTCGAGAGGTCGTAACCCCTTTGGAAACAGATTTTTCGACACGCCAGTGATGCGCTCCAAGGGCGGCAACCTGCGGAGAGTGCGTAACAACCAAAACCTGACCACCTTCAGCCAAAGCCGCCAAACGGCGACCAACGGCATCCGCAGTTGCGCCGCCAACACCACGGTCAATTTCGTCAAAGATCATAGTAAGCCCCGCCCGACCGTCGGTCAGGCACACTTTCAAAGCCAGTAGGAAGCGACTTAGCTCGCCCCCAGATGCAATCTTGTTCAACTGACCCGATGGTGCGCCCGGATTGGTAGCAACGCAGAACGCAACAATATCACGCCCCTCCGGTCCAGCCGTTTCCGGTTCAATTACTGTCTCAAAGACTGCACGATCCATTTTCAACGGAGCTAATTCCGCCGTAACAGCCTTGTCCAGCTTGCTTGCGGACTTGCGACGCGCATTGGTGAGCGCAGTAGCAGCATCATCGTATCCCGCTTCGGCCTCAGTCAAAGCAGCGCGTAAATCAGCAAGATCGGCGTCACCAGCATCCAAAGCAGCCAGCTTTGCACCCAGCGTCTTAGCTAGATCCGCCAAGTCATCAGGTGCGACGTCGTATTTTCGCGCGATCGCACGGATCGCAAACAAGCGCTCTTCGGTGTCTTCTAAATCCGATGGATTGAACGATAGGGTATCGATACACGACACGATCCCATCCATTGCCTCATCCAACTCGACCATTGCACGGCCTAGTGAAGAAATAGGTGCCTCAAGATGACCTTCAGCTTTATCCGCGACGCCGTCTAACCAACGCAGCGCGTTGCCCATACGACTTTCGGCCCCGTCCTGACCAAGTGCTTCAAGCGCCTTGATTACATCGTCACGGATCTTTTCAGCACCTTGCATCATCCGGCGTCGGGTATCTAATTCTTCATCTTCACCTGGTTGCGGTGACAGCTTGCCCAGCTCAGCAACCGCATGACGTAAAAACTCTTCTTCTGCGCGGATAGCTTCCATCGCTTCAGTCGCAGCTTTCAATGCTTTACGCGCGTTGCCCATAGCAGTCCACGCTTTACGCGTCTTGGCCTTGGCACCCTCTAAGGATGCGAATTCGTCCAAAATCGCACGATGCCCGCGTGGGTCAAGCAGACCGCGGTCATCATGCTGTCCATGTAATTCAAGCAGTGTCTCGGAAAGAGTTCGCAGCACTTCACCAGAACAGCGGCGATCATTGACCCATGCGGTCTTGCGGCCATCAGAGGTGTTGATGCGGCGTAAAATCAGTTCTTCACTTGCGGGCAAACCTGCCTGCTCAAGAACTGTATGTGCGGGATGCCCTATTGGCAAATCAAACCATGCTGTCACTTCACCTTGATCCGCACCTTGGCGAACAAGATCAGCGCGACCGCGCCAACCCAGAACAAACCCAAGTGAATCCAGCAAGATAGATTTCCCCGCGCCCGTTTCGCCCGTCAGCACATTTAAGCCCGGTTGAAACGCAAGTTCCAACCGATCGATGATCAGCATGTTCGAAATATCAAGTCCGCGTAGCATCAGCTATGTTCCACAAGGTGCAGGCGCAGTGCACCCGTTGTTACAGCCACCGGCCTTTAATCATTTGACGATAGATCTGGCGCAGCCAACCATCACCGGACGCTTTCAGCTCAAGCCCTCTGCCGGTAAGCAGTTTATAGCTATCCTCGTACCATTCCGTAGACTGAAAGTTGTGACCCAATATCGCGCCAGCAGTTTGTGCCTCATTGACCAAGCCCAATGAAAGATAGGCTTCTACCAGGCGGTGCAATGCTTCTGGAGTATGTGATGTCGTCTGGAAATCCTCAACAACAACACGGAAACGATTGATGGATGACGCGTAATTATCGCGACGCAAATAGTACCGACCAATTTCCATCTCTTTACTGGCCAAGTGATCAAAAGCGAGGTCAAATTTTAGGATCGCAGATTTCGCATATTCGCTGTTTGGATAGCGTTCAATCACTTCGCGCAGCGATTGCAACGCTTGGAAAGTTAAACCTTGGTCACGACCGACTTCGTCGATTTGGTCATAATAGCTCAGCGCTAACAGATATTGCGCATAAGCCGCATCATCGTCGTCTGGATAGAAATCAATAAAACGCTGGGCCGCTGAGCGACTGTTTGGATAGTCCTCATCGCGGTGGAAGGCAAAAGCCTGCATGATTAAAGCGCGCTTAGCGAATTCAGAGTAAGGGTAAAGACGTTCGATTTCGCCGAAGTAAAATGCCGCATCGTCGGCGCGGTTTTTCTCGAGTTCAAACTCGCCCCGTTCAAAAATCTGTGCCGGCGAGTAAACTTCTAACGGCTCTGATTTTTGGCCCAGAAATCCACCTGCTCTGGGGCTATCAGAGCCACCACTACAAGCTGCAAGCGTTGCCACCATAACAAGTGCGACTGTTGTACGCTTCCGAGAGGTACCGTTCGCTATGTTTGCTTTCTTCACCGCGTTCACCCTGCTCGTTTTCGCTTTGTTAGATTGGTATTAGCACACTAATTTAACATGCAAAACCTTGCAAACACGCAATGTACTTTTACAGGTAATATTCTAAAGTTTTACGAATGACATTCGGGATCAAGCGACTTGGGGGACCTCGTCCCAAACAAGTCCGTAACCTGGTAAACGCTGTGTCATTTCAGCGTCGCATACGACCATTCGAATAGCACCAGGGGTTGCAAAGGCCTTACGTAACAATGTGTTAGTCAAAGAATGACCTGCCCGCGTACCCGTATAGCGCCCCATGATCGGTGCCCCAGCCAAAGCGAGATCGCCCAACGCATCTAACATCTTATGGCGCACAGGCTCATCAGAGTGGCGCAAGCCGCCTGGGCTCAAAACCTTGTCACCTTCAAACACAACTGCGTTTTCACCAGACGACCCACCCAAAGCAAGACCATTAGCCTGCATCGCCTCTACATCTGCTTGAAGGCAGAATGTACGACTATCACTCAACTCCCGTGCAAAGCTGCCATTGTTCATACGCAACGATTTACGCTGACTGCCGATCGCCTTGTCGTCAAAATCGATTTGAAAGTCGATATACATCGTATCAGCAGGCTCAAGTGTCGCTGTCGCACCACCTTCTGTTACGGAAATTGTTTGCATCACTTCGAATGCACGTACTGGCGCGCCCAAAACTTGAAGACCAGCCTGCATAATACCACGCACAAAAGGCACCGCAGAGCCATCCACGATCGGGACCTCTGGGCCATCGATTTCAATCAGTGCGTTGTGAACACCGCAACCTGCAAGAGCTGCCATAACGTGCTCGACAGTGGAAACTTCTACACCAGCAGCATTTTGAATTTTTGTGCAAAGCGGGGAACGGTTGACCGCATCCCAGCGCGCAGGGATCAGATTATCGCCTTTTAGGACGTCTGTACGTGCAAACCAAATCCCGTACTCTGCCGCTGCCGGAAGAATCGTTAACCGAACAGGTGCGCCTGAATGTAGGCCCTTTCCTGAGAAGGTAATCGAAGATTTAAGAGTTGTTTGCAAAATAAGCTCAATATGACGCACAAACTCGTGCTTGATACAGATTGAATAAGAACCCGCACTCACAATCACAACTCAATCATTGCAACATTCTGAAACATGGATGTGACACATCGGCAATATTGCGCCACGCGGCGCACAAACCCATGATTAAAAAAGAAAAAAGCCGCCCAAAGGCGGCTTTATCGAAGTCAATAAAGTAGCGTTAGTTCGCTTGGCGACGCAAGAATGCTGGAATTTCGATCCGCTCTTGGTCTGGATCAACCGCCTCTGCTGGCTGAGATGCAGCCGCAGCTTGTTGTTGAACCGATGGCTGATGACGTACGGCCTGTGGCTCTGGTTGCTGCTGATCAATGTGACCCGTCATACGATTGATCAAAGAATTTATGCCAAAACGCGGACGATCCGCCTCTGCATCTTGAAGTGGTGCAGGTGCTGCTGCAGGAGCAGCACGCTCAGCAGCAGCGCGTAAACGTGCCATCGCTTCAGGTGATGGCGTACCCGGTGCTGGAGCACGCGGTGCAACAAATACGCTTTGCTCAACGTGTTGAATTTCTTCGCGCTGTGGCTCAAATTCTGCGACAGCAGGCTGGTAAGCTGGTGCTGGCACTTCATGGGCATCTGCCGCAACATCTTCGAAGATATCTTCAGCCATGTCAGCTGCAGCGGCTTCCTGCACATTCAAATCTTCAAAGAACGAAGGTTCAGCTACAACTGGCGCAGCCGCTGGTTCTTCTGCCGCAAAGCTCGCTGGAAGTGGTGCAGACATGCTGCGACGTGCCACAGGCATCTCAGAATGAACATCTGTTGCATCAATACCTGTTGCAACAACGCTGACGCGCATCATGCCGCCAAGCTCTGTATCCAATGTTGAACCAACGATGATGTTGGCCTCTGGATCCACTTCTTCGCGAATGCGGTTCGCCGCTTCGTCAAGTTCGAACAATGTAAGATCGTGACCACCAGTGATGTTGATCAGAACGCCCTTTGCGCCGCGCAACGAAATCTCGTCTAGCAATGGATTAGCGATGGCTTTGTCAGCAGCTTGGATCGCGCGATCTTCACCTTCTGCCTCGCCAGTACCCATCATCGCCTTGCCCATCTCGTCCATTACGGAACGCACGTCAGCAAAGTCTAGATTGATCAAGCCAGGGCGAACCATCAAATCGGTAACGCCTTTAACACCTTGATACAAAACATCGTCCGCCATCGAGAAGGCTTCGGTGAATGTTGTTTTCTCATTGGCCAAACGGAACAAATTTTGGTTTGGAATGATGATTAGCGTATCAACGACTTTTTGCAAAGCCTCAACGCCATCTTCAGCCTGACGCATGCGCTTAGCACCTTCAAACTGGAACGGTTTAGTCACAACACCGACGGTCAGAACCCCCAACTCACGCGCGGCTTGCGCGATGATTGGCGCAGCGCCGGTCCCAGTACCACCACCCATACCAGCGGTGATGAAGCACATGTGTGAGCCAGCCAAATGATCGACGATCTGCTCAATGCTTTCTTCGGCAGCTGCAGCGCCAACGCTTGCACGCGCACCCGCACCTAGACCCTCGGTAACCTTAATACCAAGCTGGACGCGCGTTTCAGAAGCTGATTGCTGAAGAGCCTGAGCGTCTGTATTCGCCACGACGAAGTCGACGCCATCAAGCTGCTTTTCGATCATATTGTTGACCGCGTTACCGCCAGCGCCCCCGACACCAAACACGGTGATACGAGGTTTCAATTCGTCCTGTCCGGGCATCGAAAGATTGAGTGTCATTAGAGCGTCCGCCTGTTTTGTGACCCGCTTTGCAGGTGTTTTTATGCCTTATCCACAGGTATCTTACCGAAAACAAACGGCAACGTCATCCAAAAAACGCAATACTGACGCAAAATGTGGGCGGTTTTTTGCCATTTTCCACGTCATTTGGTTGGATCAGGCAAATATAGGGGTCACCAGTTAGCGCGGAACCACTTCACAGCGCGTCGTAACGAACGGGCAGGATAGCGATCTGCAGGAATATCAAAGTCCCACCATTCGTCTTGCGGGTGGGCCGCAAGCAGAGAAAGTCCAACGGCTGAAGCAAAGCTTGGCCCTGTCGCAGCTTGTGGCAATCCATGTACACGCAATGGACGACCAAGGCGCACTTGATGCCCCAAAATTTTGCTTGCAAGACCATCAAGACCTGGGATTTGGCTGCCACCACCGGTTAAAACGATCTGCTGGCTCGGCAGATGATCGAAGCCGGCAGCGTCCAAACGGGCGCGGACTTCTTCCAGAATTTCCTCAACACGAGGGCGCATGATGCCAATCAATTCAGCGCGGCTTGCAGTGCGGCGATCATGTTCGTAATCACCGGTGTCACCACCGATTTCGATCATCTCACGATCATCCATACCAGTGGCATGAACACCGCCATAGAATGTTTTGATCCGCTCCGCGTTCGCGGTCGGCACTTGCAAGCCCAGTGAAATGTCAGACGTAACGTGATCCCCACCCATTCGAACAGAATCCGCAAAAATCATGTGTTTTTTGATAAAGATTGATATGCTAGTCGCCCCGCCCCCCATATCAATGCAGGCCGAACCCAATTCTTGTTCGTCTTCCACCAAAGTGGACATACCAGAGACGTAAGCTGAGGATGCAATGCCCGCCAATTCAAGATCGCAACGTTTGATGCAATGAGCCACGTGGTGAACCGCAGCAGCGTCTACAGTCAGCATGTGCATATCAACTGACAATTCATTGCCCAACTGCCCACGCGGGTCAGAAAGGCCTGAACGGTGATCAAGCGCAAAATTCACAGGCTGTGCATGCAAAACTTCACGACCGCCGCCATAGTCAGGCACATCACATTGCGACATCACACGGGCGACATCATCTTCTGTAACAACTTGGCCATCCAATTGAATTTGAGCATCCAAACCGTAGCTACGCGGCTCTGCGCCTGCAAAACATGCAATCACATGATCAACACGGATGCCCGCCATTTTCTGCGCTGCTTGTAAAGCAGTGCGAATAGCACGTTCAGTTTCTTGCATCGCTGTAATTTCGCCGAAATGAACGCCGCGTGAACGTGTAGTTGCGGTGCCAATAACCCGAAAACCGGATTGACCCGCAAGTGCGCCAATGTCACCATCATCGCCAACTTTGGCTGAGCCATCAAAACGCAACACAAGTGCCGCAATCTTAGAGCTGCCCACATCCAAAATAGCGACAACACCACGTTGCATCGCGTTTTTGCGCATGTTGCGCATGCTGCGCTGGCTGTCATAAAGGTCCATCATTACCCTACTGTCCACTTTCCGGAAGCTGCCTGATGCGCCACAATTCTTGTGTAGCGTCATTGTTCATTTTAACTGTTGGGCGCCCGCTCAGGCGCATGTCGATACGGGCTACATCACGGCTCAGAACATCCTGTGCACCCTCAAGGGCAATCACATGTTCTAACGCCGTCACAGCACCGGTTGTCGGAAGAAGAATACGTTGGTCACGATCAAGGACGATATCCCAACGACGCGCCCCCATTCGTACGACACCGCGCAAACGTTTGCCCAAAGGCTGCGCCGTGCGGATCAATTCCATTGCTTCATCCACATGCTCATTCGCCCCCTCGCCGGCAATCAGCGGCAACTCCGCGCGATCACTGCGAAACGAAACGTGGGCAACATGTGCGCCGTTCGCATCAAGCAACGACAAAGATGTATGGCTGCGCCAAACGGCGACTGGCACACGTGGCACGACATCAACTTGCAGAACTCCACCGGGGCGAATGCGCAGCGATGCTTCAGCAACGGGTGACAACAACATGACCGCTTCACGCATCTGCTCTAAGTCCAAATCGAATGAGCTGACAGGGAAGTCGATAGGGAGGTTTCTACGAATATCTTCGGCCAAATCCGTGCCAGCGCCATCAATCGCCAAAAGGCTAACCATGAACTCTGGGCGTTCTTGGATGCTTGCACGCGTGTTGGCGATCGCATCAGAAATCGCATCTTGGCGCACGGGATTAGATAAATAGCTAAGGCCAATGCCAAAGGTCAGAACAAAAGGAAGCCCAACGCGCAAACCGAAACGGAAAACAGGTGTCAACATCAAGCGTTGCAAACGCCAAGACCAACGCGAAGGGGCCGGATCAAGGCGCGGTGTCTGTGGGGAATGGTTTAGCGGTTGCATGTTGCGTCCTCTACCATCCAACGGCACAACTGGCCGAAAGTAAT
>JAGSGK010000282.1 GCA_023955215.1 Paracoccaceae bacterium | reverse complement strand
GTGTCGAGCGCTTCGCCCTCAACTTGCACAGCACGCTGACGCCAAAGACCAAGCGCGTCGAAGCAAGTCTCAATAACACCGCGTTTCGCCCAAAGTGTCAGGATGGGCATGTCGAGTTTTCGCCCCTTGTCTGCGTTGTCATGTTCGATGTCGATGGTGGCGGCGGCACGGTAGTCTTCGCAGCTTGCATGAATTGCGGTCGGATCCACGAAGGCGTTCAAATATTCAGCCAGAGCTTCGGGAGCAAATGGGTTATTGCCCTTCGCCTGATTGAAACATTTCAGCTTCCAGAACCCTTGCGCGTCCGCACCGATCATTTGTTCAGGTAGTGGGTGTGGCTGAATTAGGAAAAACCAATGCCAGTAAGCGTGCGCAAATTCGACGCTTGTGCCCGCATACATTTCGCGGGTCGGCGCGATGTCGAGCAATGTCATTGCCGCGACGCGATCAGGATGATCCAGTCCCATCCGATGCGCCACCCGCGCGCCCCGATCATGGGCACCAACAAGAAATCGCTCATGCCCTAAACGCCGCATGACCGCAACGATGTCATTGGCCATAACGCGTTTTGAATAAGGCTCGTGCGATGCGTTTGACGCTGGCTTATCTGACCTGCCATATCCACGCAGGTCAGGGCAAATGACTTGATACGAACGCGCTAGAATCGGCGCCACACCGTGCCACATGGCAGATGTTTGCGGATAGCCATGTAAAAGGACGAGCGGCGGCGCACCTGCGGGACCGGCACGGCGAACGAACAAAGTCGCACCGTCGCCTTCGATACGCTCTTCCACAAATTCCTTGAACATTTCGCATTCTCCGAAGGGGTTAAACTTAGTTCCTTATTTCAGATTAAACCAAAAGAATTAATCGTAAAAACTGATCAGTTATGCCGACTAATCCTCTCGGCAAGTTCCAGTAGTCTTCAATGACAAAAGCCGGGCCAGAAAAATCCAGAAGCGCGGCAATTACGGATCAAAGGAGGATACCATGAAGTTTCTGCTAAACACTGCACTATCCCTGACACTGGCTTTCAGCGCAAATTCCGCGCTTGCGGGCTGCGATGAGGGCGAGATCGTCATCAAGTTCAGCCACGTCACAAACACTGACAAGCACCCTAAAGGTATTGCAGCTACTCTGCTTGAGCAGCGCGTCAACGACGAGATGAACGGCAAAGCCTGTCTCGAAGTTTTCCCGAACTCTACACTTTATAACGACAACCAGGTTCTGGAAGCGATGCTGCAAGGCGACGTTCAATTGGCGGCTCCCTCGCTGTCCAAATTCGAGCAGTTTACAAAGCAATTCCGCATCTTCGATTTGCCGTTTATGTTCAAAAATATCAATGCAGTTGACGAGTTCCAAAACTCAGAAACTGGTCAAGCGATGAAGCAATCCATGACAAAGCGTGGCCTTCTTGGTCTCGCGTTCTGGCACAACGGCATGAAGCAAATGTCAGCAAACGTTCCTCTTAACTCACCATCCGACGCAAACGGCCTGAAATTCCGCGTTCAGAACTCTGACGTGTTGAAAGCACAAATGGCCGCGATGGGCGCGTCCCCGCAACCAATGGCTTTTTCTGAAGTGTACGGCGCTTTGCAAACGGGCGTTGTTGACGGACAAGAGAACACTTGGTCCAACATCTACGGCAAAAAGTTCTTTGAAGTACAAGACGGTGTGACGGTTACAGATCACGGCATTATTGACTATTTGCTCGTGACTTCTACTGATTTCTGGGAGGGCCTACCTGGAGACGTTCGTGACCAACTGGGCACAATCATTGATGAAGTGACCATAGCACGCAACTCTGAATCCTCAGCGGTTAACGCGTCGAACAAGCAAGCAATCATGGATGCAGGCGGCGTTGTTCGGACACTTAACGAAGCTCAGCGTGCTGAATGGGTCTCAACAATGAAGCCGGTTTGGGAGCAGTTCGTTGGTGATGTTGGTCAAGAAAACATTGATGCAGCACAAGCGATCAACGCCAAGCACTAAGGTCAATTGACCTGATAGACCTGCCCGTTGGTGACAGCGGGCAGGTAACTTTCAAAAATCACTACATTTAATTGATCCAAAAGGGGGGCGGGACATGGCAGCAAGCTATGAACCCAAGACACCGCTGGGCCGTTTCGTACACGAGTTGGAAGAGACCGTGATTGCGCTGCTGCTTGGGGTTATGACGTTGATTACGTTCACCAATGTTATCTTACGTTATGGTTTTAACACAGGCCTCATTTGGGGTCTTGAGATGGTGACATTTCTGTTCGCTTGGCTGGTCATTTTCGGTGCCTGCTACGCCGTCAAAGTCACGGCCCATTTGGGTGTCGATGTTATCGTAAACCTGTTTGCCCCACGTGGTCGCCGGATTTTTGCCCTTGTTGGGGGTGCGATTTGTATTGCGTATGCGGTCTTTGTGTTCAAAGGATCTTGGGATTATTGGGCGAACTTCGCCAATCTGCCCCAGACTACAGGCCGCTGGTTCCCGACTGGTTTTGAGGAGATGCGCGGCACATCTTCGCGTGGTTGGTACGAGGTTATCGACATTCCACTGCCCGAATGGTTGCGCTTTATTGAGCCGATTATGAACGATGGTGATGCCTATGAAAAAATTCCGCGTTTCATTCCTTACGCAATCATGCCCTTTGGTATGGGTCTTTTCCTCTTCCGCATCGTGCAAGCCACCGTGCGCATTTACACAGGCGTATCCAAAACCCTGATCGTAAGTCACGAGGCCGAAGAGGCCATTGAAGACGTCAAACATATGAACGCTGGGAATTAAGCTCATGGAAATTACAATTCTCTTTACCATGGTCATCGGGTTGATGTTGATCGGTGTCCCGATCGCGATCAGCCTTGGTTTGTCCTCAATTTTGTTTCTCCTTGTGCTAAGTGATGCGTCCCTTGCCTCTATTGCGCAAACCTTGTTCCAAGCAATGGCGGGACACTACACCTTGTTGGCGATCCCGTTCTTCATTCTGGCCTCTACGTTCATGTCGACAGGCGGTGTGGCGAAACGGATCATCCGGTTTTCCATCGCGATTGTAGGTCACTTTCCCGGTGGTTTGGCAATTGCAGGTGTGTTCGCATGTATGATGTTTGCGGCTTTGTCAGGTTCATCGCCGGCAACTGTTGTGGCCATTGGTTCCATCGTCATCGCGGGTATGCGTCAAGTTGGTTACACCAAAGAATTCGCGGCTGGCGTCATTGCCAATGCGGGGACTTTGGGAATCTTGATCCCACCAAGCATCGTTATGGTGGTTTATGCCTCTGCAACCGACGTGTCCGTTGGCCGTATGTTTCTGGCAGGTGTAATCCCCGGCATCATAGCGGGTTCTATGCTGATGATTACCATCTACATTATGGCGCGGGTCAAGAACCTGCCGAAAGGTGAATGGCAAGGTTGGGGCGAAGTGGGTGCCTCAGCACTCAGCGCCTCGGGCGGTTTGTTCCTGATCGTTATCATTCTGGGCGGCATTTATGGTGGCATCTTTACCCCAACAGAGGCAGCAGCGGTGGCATCGGTTTATGCCTTCCTTGTGGCCTGTTTTGTTTACCGAGATATGGGGCCATTGCACGTCAAAGAGGAGGGGATGAAAAACCACAGCTTGTTTGCACGCCCTTGGACCTTGATCACGGTCTTCTTTCACCGTGACACGCGCGATGCCTTATTTGAGGCCGGAAAACTGACCTGTACCTTGATGTTCATCATCGCCAAT
>JAGSGK010000202.1 GCA_023955215.1 Paracoccaceae bacterium | reverse complement strand
TGGGTCTTATCTGTTTGGGATTCTGTCTGGACCTGTATGAACGCCTGTACATCCAATCCAAGTTTTTCTGCGTTTAGGCGGCAGGGATATCCGTTGATGAACCCCTCGGCCTCAAGACGCTGACGGCGGCGGCCAATCTGGGAGGCCGACATTCCAAGGGTGTTGGATAGATCGAGCGCGGAGGTTTTGCTGTCTTGCTGCAAGTGCGCCAAAAGCTGAATATCTTTGGAATCAAGTTGAGTCATGCGGTCACATTGCACCCAAAGCCACATATGCGCAATTGAATCGCACACAACCTCCAATTCAAAGCCAAATTTGCGCGCCCATTGCACCGACACAAGCGTATCCTGCGACAAATCAAGGAGAATACGCCATGGGTCCGTTCCCACACGATGCGCCAAAATCAATCATCAGCGACGAAAACCCCGCTGGCACGGATGGCTTTGAATTTGTGGAATTCTCTCACCCAGAGCCCGATGAGCTTCGCGCTCTCTTTGCCAAAATGGGTTACGTCCATACTGCGACGCACAAATCGAAGGACATCCAGCTGTGGCAGCAAGGTGATATTACCTACGTCATCAACAATGAACGCGGCAGCCATGCACGCCGTTTTGTAGAGGCCCACGGCCCCTGTGCCCCATCGATGGCTTGGCGCGTTGTGGATGCACAACATGCCTATGATTATGCTGTCAGTAAGGGTGCTGTACCTTATGAGTGCGACGACAAAACCATGAACGTTCCTGCAATCGAGGGCATTGGCGGATCGCTGATCTACTTCATCGACCAATACTATGAGGCAAATCCCTATAACGATGAATTTGATTGGGTCAGCAAAACCCACCCTGATGGTGTCGGGTTTCATTACCTCGATCACCTGACCCACAACGTCCATCAAGGAAACATGGATGTCTGGTTCAACTTTTATGGGGATCTATTTGGATTTAAAGAAGTGCGCTTCTTTGACATTCAAGGCAAGTTCACCGGCCTATTGAGCCGCGCGCTGACGTCGCCCTGTGGACGCATTCGCATCCCAATCAATGAAGATCGCGGCGAAACAGGTCAGATCGTTGAATACCTCAAGCGGTACAACGGAGAGGGCATTCAACACATCGCTGTCGGTGCGCACAATATTTATGACGCAACTGACGAGATCGCCGCGCGCGGGATCAAGTTCATGAAAGGTCCCCCCGCCAAATATTACGAGCTTAGTAAAACACGTGTTGTCGATCATGAAGAACCCATTGATCGTATGATCAAGAACGGGATCATGATTGATGGCGAAGGTGTTGTTGGCGGCGGTGAGACCCGCATATTATTGCAGATATTCTCTCGTACCGTGATCGGGCCGATCTTCTTTGAGTTCATCCAGCGCAAAGGCGATGATGGCTTTGGTGAGGGGAATTTCAAAGCCCTATTTGAAAGCATTGAGGCGGATCAAATCGAACGCGGCGTGATTTAAACACGGCGCTTCGCCTGTGATCCCACCAGTTGGCTATCCTTGAAATGCCAAAGATGCCGGGGAAAACAACACGCCGAATTGTTCACACCAGATCACAACCGAACCGTAATCCGATAGATCGACGTCTACAGGCACGTTGTAGGTCTGATCACCAATGTTGCCTTTGAGCTGACCCAATGAAACCCATTCAGAGGTTTTCACATCCTGAGACGTTTGTGGATCTGGATTTGCGACCAACCACACCTCTAGGTCGGGGCCGTTCGTGACCTGAAATTCTGTGAGGCGCACAAGGCCTGCACCGCCCTCAGTGCGCAGCACTTGAACATTACCGCTGCCTTTGTGGCTGCTGTCTGCATCGCGGAAAGATCCGCTGGCGACTTCGCTCACTTGCAATTCAGACGGTAGGCTTTCAGAGACAACTTGATCGATCCAGAGTGGCGAAGCCAAATACCAGAATGCGTTTCCTGCGGCAAAGCCAAGAATGAAAACAGGGATCGCAATTTTCAGAAAACGTTTCATGACAGGTTCCTCACATTAGGTTTGTGCCTCAAAGCGCACTAACATCTGTTTTTCGTTCCCAAACGTGCATCACGTCGGGCCCAACCGCGCGAGTTTCCCGCAAGTCAAAACGGCGCGCTGCGTGTAATTTATCTAGCCCCAATGCGCCAATACCTGGCAACCCTTCGGCCCCGATATTTAGGCCGGCGGTAAAGCCGACCAGTTGATCGACCAAATCACCTGCGATTAAGGATGCCGCGAGGGCGCTGCCCCCTTCGCAGAAGATGCGCGTGAGGCCGTGCGCACCCAATTGGGCCAACACGTCTTCGGCGTCCAGCTGTGCGTTGCGCACCCCGCAGGGCAGCAATGTGGCCCCCAGATCGGTCCATGTTTGGATCAGGTTCGGGTCGGCGTCGCGTCCGTGACACAAGATCACCGGAATTTCTTTGGCTGTGCGCGCCAGTTGCCCCATCAATGGCAAATCAAGGCGGCGCGATAGCACAATACGTACAGGTTGGCGCGTCACGCCAAGGTCGCGCACAGTCAAGGAAGGATCATCTGCGCGCGCAGTACCCCCGCCGACCATAACGCCGTCGTGGCGGGCGCGCATGGCGTGCACAACGCGCCTTGCGGGGCTGTCGGTGATCCATTGGCTTTCGCCCGTGCCTGTGGCGATACGGCCATCAAAGCTGGAGGCGATTTTGAGCGTGACCATGGGGCGGCCTGTGATTGTGCGGCGCAAAAACCCATCGTGATCGTTGAAAGCCTCATCACCCAACAGTCCCGTTTCAACGGTGATGCCAGCGGCGCGCAGCATTTGCGCCCCCAGTCCGTCGACCCGTGGGTCACTGTCAGGGATCGCCATGACCACGCGGGCAACGCCAGCGTCAATCAAAGCTTGGGAACAAGGTGGGGTTTTGCCGTGATGTGCGCAGGGTTCCAGCGTCACAAAGACGTCAGCACCTGCGGCCTGGGCACCCGCTTGAGCAAGGGCGACAGTTTCGGCGTGGGGACGGCCAGACGGTTGTGTCCAGCCGCGCCCGATGATGCGATTATTTTTGACGATGACACAGCCCACCGCAGGGTTAGGCCAAGTGGCCCCCTGTCCGCGCCGCCCTAACGTGAGGGCGAGCGCCATGTAGCGTGTGTCAGAGCCTAGGCTCACTCGTCAGGAGTGACGTCTGGGCGCAGTTCTGCAACGAACTTGTCAAAGTCATCCGCTTCTTGGAAGTTCTTGTAGACCGATGCAAAGCGCACAAAGGCAACCGTATCGATGCGGGCCAAGGCCTCCATCACGATTTCACCGATTTGGCCGGAACCAATGTCAGTTTCACCCATGCTTTCCAGTCTACGCACAATTCCAGAAATCATTTGATCAATCCGCTCTGGATCGATTGGACGTTTCTGCATTGAAATGCGAATGGAGCGTTCCAACTTATCGCGATCGAAATCTTCGCGTTTGCCGCTGGTTTTGATGACCACGAGATCACGCAGTTGAACGCGTTCGTATGTGGTAAAGCGCCCGCCGCAAGCGGGGCAAAAGCGTCTGCGGCGAATGGATACGTGATCCTCGGCCGGACGGCTGTCTTTTACTTGTGTGTCGATGTTACCGCAAAATGGGCAGCGCATTGGCCGTTCCCCTATCAATTATTCATGCCTGTTGTAGGGTATGTTCCCTACTTATCCACAGTTATAGGACAACCGCTACGGTTTGGGTAGTAGCAAAATTCAACCACATCATAGAGGGTTAGCTTTGCGCGAAATGAACCGCCACGTTGCGTGTATGTGGTGCGGTTCGGTGTTCGAACAAGTAGATACCTTGCCATGTGCCCAAACGCATACGCCCACCCGCCACTGGTATTTGCAACGATACAGGCATCATCGCTGATTTGATATGTGCGGGCATATCGTCTGGCCCCTCATATGTATGTGTGAGGTAGGACATCGATGGATCAGTTGTGGGTGGCACAAGCTGACTAAAGAAAGCCTGCAGATCGGTTTGCACTTCGGGATCAGCGTTTTCCTGGATCAACAAAGAGGCCGAGGTGTGTTGCACCATCAAGGTCAGCAATCCGTTGCCCTGTCCATTGATCCAACCCGCAGGCGCATGGGTGAATTCGTAAAGACCGGCACCGTTGGTTTGAATTTCAAATGTTGTCTGCATAATCATACCTTGGATGTTTGGGCGTTAAATACAAAAACGCCCGCGACCAAGGAGGCGCGGGCGTTTCTATGTAGTGGTGACAGCGTCGTTTACTGATCCAAGAAGCTACGCAATTTGCGTGAACGGCTTGGGTGTTTCAGTTTACGCAGTGCTTTCGCTTCGATCTGACGAATACGCTCACGGGTAACAGAGAACTGTTGGCCCACTTCTTCAAGCGTGTGATCGGTGTTCATGCCGATACCGAAACGCATACGAAGAACACGTTCTTCGCGTGGCGTTAGAGATGCCAGAACACGTGTCGTTGTTTCTTTGAGGTTTTCCTGAATGGCGCTGTCGAGTGGCAGAACGGCATTCTTGTCCTCGATGAAATCGCCCAATTGGCTGTCTTCTTCGTCGCCGATTGGAGTTTCCAAGGAAATAGGTTCCTTGGCGATTTTCATAACTTTGCGCACTTTTTCCAAAGGCATCTGCAGCTTGTGCGCCAATTCCTCTGGTGTTGGCTCGCGGCCAATCTCGTGCAACATCTGGCGACCTGTCCGTACCAGTTTGTTGATCGTTTCGATCATGTGCACTGGGATACGAATTGTACGGGCCTGATCCGCGATAGAACGCGTGATCGCCTGACGGATCCACCATGTCGCATAGGTGGAGAATTTATAGCCACGGCGATATTCGAACTTATCAACCGCTTTCATCAAACCGATGTTACCTTCTTGGATCAGATCCAAGAACTGTAGGCCACGGTTTGTGTATTTCTTAGCGATGGAAATAACGAGGCGCAGGTTGGCTTCGACCATTTCTTTTTTCGCTTGGCGTGCTTCTTTTTCGCCCTTCTGAACTTGCTGCACGATGCGGCGGAATTCAGGGATGTCTAGACCGATGTATTGGCCGACTTGGGCCATGTCAGTGCGCAACTCGACAACTTTGTCCATGGAGCGTTCGATGAACATCTGCCAACCACGACCCGGACGCTGACCCATTTCTTCAAGCCAGTTAGGATCAAGTTCGCGACCACGGTAGGCTTCCACAAATTCTTTGCGGTTAATGCGCGCTTGGTCAGCAAGTTTAACAATCGCAGAGTCGATCTGCATGATGCGGCGATTGATGCCGTACAACTGGTCAATCAACGCTTCGATACGGTTGTTGTGCAGGTGAAGTTCGTTCACCAACAAAACGATTTCAGAGCGCAGCTTTTGATAGGCTTTTTCGTTTTTCGCAGAGAATGAACCGTCTTCGTTCAAGGTCGCGGACAAACGATTGTCCTGCATTTGGCTTAGCTTAACGTAGTCGTCAGCAATGATGTCCAAAGCGATCAAAACCTGTGGCTTTAGCGCAGCTTCCATCGCGGCCAAAGACATGTTTGCCTGTTCGTCTTCATCATCATCGTCGTCGTTCTGAATCGGGTGACCGTCGGCATCAAGTTCTGGTGGAACTTCAACAACGGGTGCAACAGGCACAACAGGTGTTTCTTCTTCGCCCATCTGGTCGCCAAAAGTGGCTTCAAGATCGATAACGTCGCGCAGCAGAATGTCCTCGGACAACAGCTCGTCGCGCCAAATTGTAATCGCTTGGAATGTCAGCGGGCTTTCACAAAGCCCAGCAATCATCGTGTTGCGGCCGGCCTCGATGCGTTTTGCAATCGCGATCTCGCCTTCACGAGATAGCAATTCAACAGAACCCATTTCACGCAGGTACATGCGAACAGGATCGTCGGTACGATCCAGTTTTTCCTGCCCC
>JAGSGK010000233.1 GCA_023955215.1 Paracoccaceae bacterium | reverse complement strand
ATCGCATGGGGCTGGGCAGTTTTAAGGCACTGGGGGCTGCATATGTGATTGCACATGATGCCAAATCAGGACGCGCTAAGGGTCGTACATATGTGACCGCTAGTGCTGGCAACCATGGTATGTCGGTCGCGGCGGGCGCTTCGGCCTTTGGTGCATCTGCTGTTGTCTATATTGCGGAATCGGTGCCAGAAGTTTTTGCTGATCGTTTGCGCGGCTTGGGTGCGCAGGTTGTACGCGAAGGTGCGATTTATGAGGACAGCATGGCGGCAGCGTTGAAGGCCGCCAATGACAATGGCTGGGATATTCTGTCGGACACATCATGGCCGGGGTATTACGAGCGCCCACATCGTTTGATGGAGGGCTATTTGATGCTGATGCGCGAGGCGATTGCGCAGGTGCCAGAGGTTCCCACCCACATCTTTTTGCAAGCAGGTGTTGGCGGTTTGGCCGGATCATGTGCCGCGCTGGCGCGTGATGCGTGGGGTTCTGCGCCAACGATTGCGGTGGTTGAACCTGAATTGGCGCCAGCCTTGGTGGCCTCTGTTAAGGCAGGTAAATTCGTGACGGCGGAAGGTCCAGTTTCAAACATGGGTCGTTTGGATTGTAAGGAACCATCGTTGATCGCCCTTAAAGGATTGGCGCGTGACGCGGACGCGTTCATCACGTTGACCGAGGATGAGGGCACTGCGGGCGCGGATTTGGCGCAGGCGCATGGATACCCATCCAGTGCGTCAGGCGCCGCTGGTTTGGCTGGTTTGGTCACAACGCAGCAAGCTTTGGCCATCGGTAAGGATTCGCGCGTGCTTTGTATCCTTAGCGAAGGCCCTGCGTGAACGGCGCGCCGCAACGCGGGTTTGACGAGGCGGAGTTCCGTCAGCGTCTAAGCCGTGCGCAAAAGATGATGGCGAAAGCAGGCTTAGCTTGTTTGTTGCTAAGCACGGAACCCGAAGTGCGATATTTCACGGGTTATTTGACCCGTTTTTGGGAAAGCCCTGCGCGTCCGTGGTTTTTGATTGTCCCCGCGGTTGGCGATCCGATTGCTGTGATCCCATCCATCGGCGTGGCGTTGATGTCGCGCAGTTGGATTGCAGATATTCGCAGCTGGCGTTCGCCTGATTTGGTCGATGACGGGGTTAGCCTGTTGCGCGATACCCTGCGTGACGTGGCGGGAACGGATGGACAGATTGGCGTGCCCAGCGGTCTTGAGACCCACGTGCGTATGCCGATGCACACATGGAACGCGCTGCAAGACGGGCTCACAATTGTGGATGACGCAGAGATCATGCTGCGTCTGCGCCGCGTGAAGTCGCAAAACGAAATTGCCAAGATCACCCAAGCTGGTGCAATCGCGACCCGTGCTTTTGCGCGGGTGCCAGAGATCGCGCAGGCGGGTGTGCCGCTGGAAAAGGTGTTCCGCCATTTCCAAATGTTGCTGCTGGAAGAGGGGGCCGATTGGGTGCCCTACCTTGCGGGGGCTGCGGGGCAGGACGGGTATTTCGATGTGATATCCCCCGCGACGGAAACACCCCTGATGAATGGCGATATTTTGATGCTAGACACGGGGGCGGTGTGGGACGGGTACTTTTGCGACTTTGACCGCAACTTTGCTGTGGGTGCTGGATCTGACGTGGCGCAATCGGCGCACGCGCGTTTGATCGATGCGGTGAACGCGGGCTTTGAGGCCGCCAAACCCGGCGCGCTGATGTGCGATTTGTTCGATGTCATGTCCGCCGTGGTCGCTGGTGAAAGTGACGCCGTGGCGGATGCGGGGCGCATGGGGCATGGGCTGGGAATGCAACTGACAGAATGGCCGTCGATCATCCCGACCGAGCGCACAGTGTTGGAGGCAGGGATGGTTCTGACGTTGGAACCTTCTGTGGAAACTGTAGACGGGCGCATCATGGTGCATGAAGAAAACATCGCGATCACCGAAACGGGCGCTGTGTTTTTGAACACGCCTGCGGGTCGCGCATTGGGGAGTGTATGAGTATTTACAGCTACACCTTAGCCCCAGAAGACGCGCCGCCCTTGGGGCTGATCGTGTTGCAAACGGATGAAACAATTGAACGCGACATGCGCCGCCTGTTAGGGGATGCGCCGCTGTATGTGACGCGGGTGCCCAGTGCGCCAGAGGTCACGTCTGAGACATTGCAGCAAATGGCGAATGAGATTTCAGGGGCCGCTGCATTGCTGCCTCAGGCGGCAAAGTTCAGCGCGATTGGTTATGGTTGCACCTCTGGCACAGCACAGATTGGACCCGATCAGATTGACGCGCTTGTGAAAGCTGGGGCACCGACTGCGGCTGTGACTGAACCGGTCAGCGCCCTGATTGTGGCCTGCAAACACCTTGGCATCAAACGCTTGGCGTTCTTGTCGCCCTACATCGCCGAAGTGTCGGGCCGTTTGCGCGAAGTGTTGGACGGGGAAGGGGTGGCGACACCTGTATTTGGCAGCTTTTCTGAAGGGATCGAGGAAAAGGTCGTGCGCATTGACGGCCCCTCCATCATCAACGCGGCCCTTGATCTGTGCAAAGACGTGGATGTGGATGGGCTGTTTTTATCCTGCACCAACCTGCGCACGCTGGACGTGATTGCGCCGTTGGAAGCGGCACTTAATATTCCAGTTCTCAGCAGCAATTTGGTGCTGGGCTGGCATCTGTGTCAGCGTGGGAACGTGCCGTTCAATGGGCTGGGCAAGTTGGGGTAGGTCTATTCCATCTCAGTGAAGTATTGTAAGTCGCTGATCCGGTTGAGGGTCTTGGCATGCGGGCACGTGTATTGCAGCAGCGGTTGAAGCGAACCACCACGGGCGATTGTGCTTTCGGCAAGGCAGGCCTGATCGCGGTACGTGATCCATGTGCGTTGGGCGTCGCGCAACATCTCTTCGCTGGGCACCTCACCCTCCCCAATATAGGCGTCGCGTTTACGGGCTGTTGCGATGGCCGTTTTCCAGATGTCATTAAGTACGACATCAACCTCTTTAAAGTCACGCAAGGCGCAACCATTCATGTCTGATTGGGTCGCGGGTTCACGACATTTTGGTGACTGGGCATGGGCGCAGATCGGGAAAACGGCGAGGGATGCGGCGAAGACGATGGGTTTCATACGATCTGGCGCTTTCAAATGATGGGTCTGCGGGTTGCCTTAACTGTGACGGTTTCGCGGGGTAAGAGAAAGAATAAACTGCGCCAAAGCATCTTGACCCTTCCTCGGGTTTGGCATACCTCCACCCTCAGCGCGGGTATGGTGAAATGGTATCATAAGAGCCTTCCAAGCTTAAGGCGCGGGTTCGATTCCCGCTACCCGCTCCAAAATTCTTCACAATAGATGTGCGCGATCACGTAGATGCGGTTTCTGGGTTCTTGACCTATGTACGACAGGTTGCCAAAAGCGCTGCAGTTGCAAAAAGGAAATTTCATGGCTGACTCTTCATCGCATATCAATGTGGCAACGTCCCCAGCTGTTATGAGCGCCACAGATGAACGTGAAAAATCCAAGAAAATTAGCGGCCTAAGCGCGCTTTGGCCGTTCATGTTGCCCTATCGCTTGCTTATGGCGGCCGCTATTTTTGCACTCGTTTTGACGGCGATGATTTCCTTGGCGTTACCATTGGCCGTGCGCCGTGTGATCGATAATTTTGGGAGCGCTGATGGGGCTATTCTGGATCAATATTTTCTAGCTGCTATCGCTATTGCTGCCTTGTTGGCGCTGGGCACTGGTCTGCGTTACGCCTTGGTCACGCGATTGGGCGAGCGGGTCGTCGCAGATATACGCAAAGCGGTGTTTGACCGTGTGATCGGCATGTCGCCGTCGTTTTACGAAAACATCATGACGGGCGAGGTTCTAAGCCGGATCACGACTGATACAACGCTGATCCTAAGTGTTATTGGATCGTCTGTTTCGATTGCGCTGCGCAACATGCTGATTTTTGTTGGTGGTCTCGTGTTGATGATGTTGACATCTGCAAAGTTGACGGCACTGGTGTTGTTGATTGTGCCCGCCGTTATCATTCCTATCCTTGTACTTGGCCGCCGTCTGCGGGTGATCAGTCGCGAGAACCAAGATTGGATTGCCGCATCTTCTGGCAGTGCGTCTGAGGCGCTAACCGCAGTGCAGACAGTACAGGCATTCACGCATGAAAAGATCAGCCGTCGTCAGTTTTCTGATGTAACTGAGCAAAGCTATGATGCGGCCAAACGCCGGATTGCGACCCGCGCGGCGATGACGATGATCGTTATCTTTCTGATTTTCACTGGCGTTTTGGGCGTCTTGTGGATTGGTGCGAACGATGTCCGTGGTGACGTCATGAGTTCAGGTGCATTGATCCAGTTTGTGATCTACGCGGTGATGGTTGCGGGGGCAGTAGCGGCCCTTTCTGAAATTTGGGGCGAATTACAGCGTGCAGCAGGTGCGACCGAGCGATTGATCGAGTTGCTGCAAACGGTTGATAGTGTTCAGGATCAGGAGGTTCCGCTCTCGTTGGCCAAGCCAGTGCGTGGGCGCATCCAGTTTGAGAACGTGACCTTTTCATATCCTGCGCGTCCTGCAGTTAAGGCATTGGACGAGGTTGATCTGATGATTGAGCCGGGTGAAACCGTTGCATTTGTTGGTCCGTCTGGTGCGGGCAAGACCACAATTATTCAGATGATCCTGCGTTTTTATGATCCTCAAACGGGTCGTATATTGTTGGATGGTCACGCGCTGTCTGATCTTGGGCGCGACGCTTTTCGCGAACACATCGCGTTGGTTCCTCAAGATCCAGTTATCTTCGCAACTTCTGCACGCGAAAATATCCGCTTTGGTCGCCCTGACGCTACAGACGCACAAATCGAAACCGCTGCAAAAGCTGCCGCTGCGCATGAGTTTATCCAAAGCTTGCCTGAAGGGTATGACAGTCCATTGGGCGAACGCGGTGTGATGCTGTCAGGTGGCCAAAAACAACGCATTGCGATTGCCCGTGCAATCCTGCGCGACGCCCCCGTTTTACTTTTAGACGAAGCCACGTCGGCACTAGATGCTGAAAGCGAAGTTTTGGTGCAGGCCGCTGTTGATAGCCTAAGTGCGGATCGCACGACCTTGATTGTAGCGCACCGTTTGGCGACGGTGAAAAAGGCGGACCGTATCGTTGTTTTGGATGCCGGACGCATTGTCGCCTCTGGCAAGCATGATGAACTGGTCGCCGAAGATGGACTGT
>JAGSGK010000227.1 GCA_023955215.1 Paracoccaceae bacterium | reverse complement strand
TCAACCAAATCTAATCGAGATGCGTGGAGTGTCTAAACACTTTGGCGACTTCCAAGCGTTGAAAGACGTGACGCTGGATGTGAAGCTGGGCGAACGTGTCGTGATTTGCGGGCCATCTGGGTCTGGGAAATCCACACTGATCCGCTGCATCAACCGCCTTGAGGCCCATGAGGCCGGTGAGATTGTTGTTGATGGTGTGACCCTCACCCAAAGCCAAGACAGTCTTGATAAAATTCGCGGCACCGTTGGCATGGTGTTTCAACAATTCAATCTGTTTCCACATTTGACCGTCCTTGAGAACTTGACGTTGGGACCACGCCGCGTACTCGGCTTGTCAGAGGACGAGGCCAAAGCACGCGCCATGCTGTATCTTGAGCGCGTTCAAATTCCCGATCAGGCAGATAAACTGCCACGCCAACTTTCGGGTGGTCAACAACAACGCGTCGCGATTGCACGCAGCCTGTGCATGGAACCGCGGATCATGTTGTTTGATGAACCCACATCTGCCCTTGATCCTGAAATGATCGCAGAAGTATTGGACGTAATGACCGAGCTGGCGACCAGCGGGATGACAATGATCGTTGTAACACACGAGATGGGGTTCGCCCGCCGTGTGGCTGATAAGATGGTGTTCATGGACAAAGGCGAGATCGTCGAAGTCGGCACTGCCGAAGATGTCTTTACAGCACCAAAGTCTGATCGCTTTGCCGCATTCATCAAACAAATTTTGAACCACTAGGAGCAGTTGATATGAAACGCGTTATTGTCCTTCTGCCCCTTCTTTTGATCCTTTCGGGATGTTCTGGAAACTGGGGGTGGTACGTTGTTGATCCCACGACCACCAATGGTGCCAACAACCTGCGCTTTATGGCAACAGGTGCCTACAACACGATTCTGATGTCCCTAACAGCGATCATCATTTCCGTCATCGTCGGTCTGTTGGTCGCCCTGCCTGGTCTGTCGGAAAAGAAAGCATGGCGTGCGTTTAATCGCACCTATGTTGAAATCGTGCGCGCGGTTCCGATCCTTGTTCTGATCCTGTGGGTTTACTACGGCTTGCCCCAGTTAAGCGGCATCACGTTGAACGTCTTCTGGGCTGGCGTCTTTGCCTTGGCCCTGTCCGACAGCGCCTTTCAAGCTGAGATTTTTCGCGCAGGTATTCAGTCGATCAGCAAAGGCCAATACGAGGCCGCACAGTCCATCTCGCTGAATTACCGCGATACGATGCGCTATGTGATCCTGCCCCAAGCGATCCGTCGCATCCTGCCGGCATTAGGCAATCAATTGGTCTATATGTTGAAGATGTCATCATTGGTGTCAGTCATCGGGATGCAGGAGTTGACCCGCAAGGCGAACGAGTTGGTCGTATCAGAATACCGCCCACTTGAGATCTACACGATCCTTGTGCTGGAATACCTTGTGTTGATTTTGATTGTATCCGCTGGCGTTCGGTGGCTTGAGAGACGCATGAACAGCAGCGAGGCCTAAAAATGGCGCAGGACGACCTAACGACAGGCCCAATGGTCCTGCACTTTAAGAACCTCGCAATCCCTGCCGCCTTAGGCATGTTGTTCGCAACGCTCTATAACGTGGTTGATGTCTACTATGCGGGTCGCCTTTCGACGGAGGCCCAAGCCGGTTTAGCTATTGGTTATCAGGCGTTCTTTATCTTTTTGGCTGTGGGCTTTGGATTGGGGTCGGGCCTAAGCGCGCTGGTCAGCAATGCCAAAGGGGCAAAAGATACATCCGGCACACGCAAGCTGGCGGCACAGGGCCTTAGCTTTGGCGTGATTGTCACTGCAATTTTTATGGTCGTTGCCCTATGGCTTGGCCCTAAGTTGATCGAAATCGTATCTGAACCCGGTGGCTACCGTGATGCAGGCACTGGTTATTTCCACTGGTTGATTGTGGCCCTGCCCGGTTTCATGCTTGCCTACGGTGGCAACGGAATTTTGCAAGCGCATGGCGACTCCCGTTCATTGCAGCGCGCCTTGATGGGGGCGTTCTTTGCCAACGTCATTTTGAACCCGCTGTTGATGTTTGGCATCCCTGGCGTGTGGGGTGGCATGGGGTTCAACGGCATCGCCTTGGCCACTGTCATCAGCCAGACAGGTGTAATGATTTTCATCCTGCGCCAGATTTTCAAACTTGAAATCATGCAGGGTGTTCTCCTGTCTGAATTCATACCTGATCTTGAAAGCTATCGTGGCATACTTGGGCAAATGTTGCCCGCGACAATGGCGATGATGGTGATGTTTTTTTCCAGCTTTGTTGTTCAATATGCCCTCAAGGGTTTTGGCGAACCAGCCATTGCCGCCTACGGGGTTGCGCTGCGGATTGAACAAATCTTGTTGCTGCCTGTTCTGGGTATGACGGGGGCGTTACTGCCCATCGCGGGTCAGAACTTTGGTGCCAAAGAATTTGACCGCGTCCGCGAGGCACTGGTTTTTTGCTGGAAGCTAGGCTTTGCAATGACCGCGATTGCAGCACCCATATTCTGGCTAGGTGGTTCGATGTTGATGTCGATCTTTACCAAAGACCCTGAAGTGATCGCGATCGGAACCAGCTATCTGCATGTGGACGGGTTTTTGTTCCCAATTTATATGATGCTCTTCTCAATCAATTCACTTCTTCAAGCGTTGAAGAAACCCATCTGGACCCTTTGGCTTAGCATTTATCGTCAAGGTATCGCGGTTGGTTTCTTTATCTGGATTTTCATTGGAGTTTTGGACTTCAGCGTTTGGGGCGTTTGGTTGGGCATTGCCGCTGCCGTTTGCACAGGTTGGATAGGTGCCGTCTTGGTTGCCCGCACGATTGCCAAACAAAACATTGGTGGTTTTCTGCGCGCCAACTAAGGGCAGCACGCCACATTGGCAATTTCCAGCCGATCGAAAAAGCATCACATTGGTTCGCGGTTTGCGGGAACACCCTCAACGCTATAGGGTGCGCAAAACAATGATAAGAGGTGAGCAGCCCAATGCATATTAACAGACGGATCTTTGCACTTGGCGTTGCGGCGCTGGGATTATCAGGATGCACAAGCGCGGTCGCTTCAGGCCCGGCACGTGCAAAAGCTGTGACCTCTGATTTGCGCCCTGTATCTAACAGTGCCTATAGCGCATGGGTCCGTGGTTTTTATCCACGCGCCAAAGCCAAAGGCATTTCCGCGTCTACATTGCGCGCGGCCTTTCGCAACACAGGTTATTTGCCCGGCGTGGTGAAGCGCGACAGAAACCAAACCGAATTCAAACGCACCCTCGAAGACTACCTGTCCATTGCCGCCTCTGACGAACGCGTACGCAAAGGGCGCGCGGCGTTTGCTAGGCACCGTGGAACATTGAACACACTTGAATCTAAATACGGTGTGGACGCAGGAATTATCACGGCGATCTGGGGATTGGAAAGCTTCTTTGGCGAACGGCGCGGCGACGTTTCGGTTATCTCAGCCACATCGACTTTGGCCTTTGATGGACGACGTGGTTCGTTCTTTGAAAAGCAATTGATCGCAGCGCTGCAGATAATTCAGAACGGGGACATTCCTGCCTCAAGAATGACTGGCAGTTGGGCTGGCGCAATGGGTCACACCCAATTCATCCCTACATCGTATCAAGCCTTTGCCGTTGATTTCACAGGCGATGGTCGTCGTGATATTTGGTCGGATGATCCGACAGATGCACTGGCCTCAACTGCCGCCTACCTTCAGCGCAATGGCTGGACACGCGGTGTGCGCTGGGGCGCGGAAACTAGCAGCGCAGACGGCAATGTTATCCAGCCTCAAGCAGGTGGCCCAAAGTTTGCCGTGACTGGTAATTTTCGTGCGATCAAACGCTACAACAACTCGGATGCCTACGCGATTGGTGTGGGGCATCTTGCAGATCGGATTGGTGGTGGTGGACCTTTGCGCACCAGCTTTCCACCTGACAAAAACGGCCTAACCAAAGACAACCGTATTGCATTGCAAAAACGTCTGACCGCCAATGGGTTTGATACAGATGGTGCCGACGGCGTGATTGGCCCTAACTCCGAAAAAGCGATCCGTGCCTATCAGGCCAGTCGCGGTTTGGCTGCCACTGGTACGCCCTCGCTGGAACTGTTGCGCAGCTTGAACTGAAGACGCACTTAGTGAAAATCCCGCGACTTTGGGATAACACGTACATCGCGTGGATGACGGTGCGTTCCCTTAGGGATCGTCGTCATCTGTGCGTCAGGAACATCGTTTGATAACCGGTCCAATGCATCTGTGCGATCTACTAGGTGGTTTACGATGATGTGAATGACATCACCCTCCCGCTGGACAACGCCGCGCACATCGATGACCCGTGCACGCATCACGACCTTGCGATAAGCGGCCATGACTTTGGACCAGACCACCAGATTGGCCACCCCGACCTCATCTTCGATGGTAATGAAACACACACCCTTGGCGGTACCGGGACGTTGACGGATCAGCACGATACCCGCCATCGAAATTCTTTGCCCATTGCGCATGTGCTTCAGGTCATTGGCAGATGAGTACCCCTGTCGCGTCATGCTGGCGCGCAAGAATGACATTGGGTGCGCCTTTAGAGACAGGCGCAGCGTTTGATAATCAGCGACCACATGTTCACAGGTGGGCATTTGTGGCAGTGGAAACATCACCTCTGCCCCCTCGTCCCGTCCGGTCGCAAACAACGGCAAGTCGGGCGCATCTTTCAGCGCCCGCGCGTCCCACAACGCCTGTCTGCGATCCAATCCCATTGATCGAAAGACATCCGCCGCCGCCAGTTTACGCATCGTACCTGCATCCGCATTGGTACGGACCTTGAAATCTTCCAAATCTGTAAAAGGAGTATCACGCACCAACATCATCCGTTCAATCACATCGCGGCGCAGCCCATCGACCTGTCGCAGTCCTAAACGCAAAGCAAACTGATCTGGCCCAATCGGTTCCAACGTATTGTCCCAGTCACTAAAATTCACATCCACTGGGCGCACCTTTACCCCATGTTCCCGTGCATCACGTACCAGTTGCGCAGGCGCATAAAAGCCCATCGGCTGGGAATTGAGTAGCGCAGCACAGAACACATCAGGGTAGTGATGTTTGATCCAGCTCGACACATAGACCAAATGGGCAAAGCTGGCAGCATGGCTTTCGGGGAAACCATAGTCACCAAACCCTTTGATCTGATTGAAACAGCGATGGGCAAATTCAGCGTCATACCCACGCCCAATCATGCGCCCCACCATCTTGTCCTCGAGCATGCCAATTGTCCCCTTGGACCGGAAGGTCGCCATGGCTTTGCGCAACTCATTTGCCTCAGCGGTTGAGAACTCTGCCGCAACCATTGCGATCTTCATTGCCTGTTCCTG